>SYDD01000005.1 GCA_005786775.1 Opitutaceae bacterium | reverse complement strand
GGCACCGAGAAGGGCGCCCTGATCAGCGAGGTCACCGAGGGCAGCCCGGCCGAGAAGGCCGGGATCAAGTCCGGGGACGTCATCCTCCGCATCGAGCGCACGGAGATCCGCGACGCCCGCCACCTGCTCCTCACCATCAGCAAGATCGCTCCCGGCACCGAGGTGGAGGTGCAGATCCTGCGTGGGAACGCGCGCGAGACGCTCCGCGCGAAGCTGACCCGCCGCGACGACGACGCCCTGGCCCGCGAGGACGGCACGCCTGAAAAGAAGGACGAGGGCGTGCTCAACGGCGTGGGGGTGGGCGACCTCACCCCGGAGACCCGCACCCGCCTCCAGATCCCCGCCCGCATCAAGGGCGCCCTCATCACCAACATCGACCCCGAGAGCCCGGCCGCCCGCCAGGGCCTGCGCGAGGGGGACATCATCCTGGAACTCGATCGCCGCGCCTGCACCAACGCCGACGAGGCCGTCAAGTTGAGCGAGGAGATCAAGGGGCCGAAGGTCCTGGTGCTGGTCTACCGGAACGGCCGCACCCGTTACCTCGCGATCGACGAGTCGAAGTGAGTCCGGTTTAGGCTCGCCGGCGGCGGCCGCCCTGCCCGACATCGTCGTGGCCATGCCCGATCTCCCCGAAGCCGTCTCCCACCCGCTCGAGCTGCGGCACGAGCACCGGCTGTGCTTCACCCGCGGGGTCTTCGCGCCGGGCAATCCCCTGCTCGCGTCGGTCCTCGCGCCCCGCGATCCCGGCCTCACGCCCCGGGCGCTGGTCTTCTGGGACGCCGGGCTCGAGGCCGCCTTCCCGGGTTTCGCGGCGCGCATCGAGGCGTGGTTTGCCGCCCACGCGGACCGGGTCCGCCTGGCCGCCCCGCCGGTGCGCCTGCCCGGGGGCGAGGCCGCGAAGAACGACCTGCGCCACCTTGAGTCCGTCTGGACCGCGATCAACGCCGCCGGCCTCTGCCGTCACTCCTACGTCGTCGCCGTCGGGGGCGGGGCGGTGCTGGATCTCGTCGGCTTCGGGGCGTCCACCGCGCACCGAGGGATCCCGCTGGTCCGCCTGCCCACCACCAGCCTGAGCCAGGGCGATGGCGGCGTGGGGGTGAAGAACGGGGTGAACTTCTTCGGCAAGAAGAACTGGCTCGGCGCGTTCAGCGTGCCGCACGCGATCGTCAACGACCTTGATTTCCTCGCCGGCCTGCCCCCGCGGGAGCGCCGCTGCGGGCTGATCGAGGCGGTGAAGGTCGCGCTGATCCGCGACGGCGCGTTTTTCCGGTCGATCGCCGCGCAGGTCCCGGCCCTCCGCGCGCTCGAGCCGGCGCCGTTCGAGGCCGTGATCTGCGAGAGTGCGCGCCAGCATCTGCAGCACATCGCCACCGCCGGTGACCCGTTCGAGAAGGGCTCCGCCCGGCCGCTCGATTTCGGCCACTGGGCCGCCCACAAGCTGGAGCAGCTTTCCGATTTTCGCGTCAGCCACGGCGAGGCCGTCGCGGTCGGGATGGCGATGGACCTCATCTACGCGCGGCGCACCGGGCTGCTGCCGGAACCCGTGGCCGAGCACATCCTCGGCGTGGTCCAGGGCCTCGGCTTCGAGCTCTTCGCGCCGGTGCGGGAGATGCGCGGTGACCGCGGCCGGCAGGACTTCCTCGATGGGCTGGAGGAATTCCGCGAACACCTCGGCGGCCGGCTCACCATCCCGATGATCCGCGCCCCCGGCGACCGCCTGGAGATCCACGCGATGGACGGCGCGGTGGTGAAGGCGGCCTTCGACGAGCTCCGCGCCCGTTATGGCTGACCGCCTCGCGATCCTCAACGTCGTCGGCCTCACGTCCCGCCTCCTCGGGCCCGCGACGCCCCGCCTGGCGCGCGTGGCCGCGGAGGGCGGGCTGCGGCGGATCCGCCCCGTTCTCCCCGCCGTCACCTGCTCCGCGCAGTCGACCTACCTCACCGGCCTCCCGCCCGCGGGGCACGGCGCGGTGGCCAATGGCTGGTACGACCGCACGCTCGCCGAGCACCATTTCTGGAAGCAGTCCAACCACCTCGTCGCGGGCGAGAAGCTCTGGGAGACCGCGCGCCGCGCCCGCCCCGGGTTCACCTGCGCCAAGCTCTTCTGGTGGTACAATATGTACTCGTCGGCGGACTGGTCGATCACGCCGCGGCCGATGTATCTGGCCGACGGGCGGAAGGTCTTCGACGTCACCAGCCACCCGCTGCGGATCCGCGATGAGGTCCGGCGCGACCTCGGCCCGTTCCCGTTCCCCGCCTTCTGGGGACCGGCCGCGGGCATCGCCTCCTCGACTTGGATCGCCCGCTCGGCCGAGTGGATCGAGGAACGCCACCGGCCCGACCTGTCGCTGGTCTACCTGCCGCACCTCGACTACGACCTGCAGCGCTTTGGCCCGGACGACCCCCGCGCCGCGACCGCTGCCGGGGAGATCGATGCCGTCGTCGGGCGGCTGCTCGATTTCTTCGCTGCCCGCGGTGTCCGCGTCCTGCTGCTCTCCGAGTACGGCATCACCCGTGTGAACCGCGCCATCCCGCTGAACCGGGTGCTGCGGGGCGAGGGCTGGCTGACGCTCAAAGACGAGTTGGGCCGCGAGCTGCTCGATTGCGGGGCGAGCCGGGCCTTCGCGCTCACGGACCACCAGGTGGCCCACGTCTACGTCCGCGAATCCGCGTTGCGCCCCGCGGTGCGGGCGCGGCTGGAGGCGACGCCCGGTGTGGCGCGGGTGCTCGGGGAGGAGGAGCTCCGGTCGGCCGGCCTCGCGCACTCCCGCTCCGGTGACCTCGTGGCGGTCGCCGCGGAGGACGCGTGGTTCTCTTACTACCACTGGGAGGACGACCGCCGGGCGCCGGACTTCGCGCGGTGCGTGGACATCCACCGCAAGTACGGCTACGACCCGGTCGAGCTGTTCCTCGATCCCGCGCTGCTCGCGCCGCGCCTCACCGTGGCGGCCAAGCTGCTCCGGCGGAAACTGGGCTTCCGCGGCCTGCTGGATGTGATCCCGCTGGACGCTTCGCTGGTGCGGGGGTCGCACGGGGTCTGCCCGGCGGACGCCGCCGATTGGCCGGTGCTGCTGGGCGCGGGGGGCGGCGCGGGCGATTCGCCGCTGGCCGCCACCGAGGTCCACCCGCGGCTGCTGGCCGCGTGCGGGGCGTGAAAAAGGCGCCGCGGGGAGGCGGCGCCTTGGGGAAGCGGGAGTCGGCTGATCCTCAGCCCTCGCGGGCGGGGAGCAGCTTCTCGATGCGGACCTTCTCGAGCCGCGCGTAGACCGGCACGCCGTTGTCGTGCGGGACGGCGGTCTCGCCCTGGATGAGCGGCTGGGCGTAGCGGAGGAACTGGAAGTTCATCGAGACGCCGTCCTCGTTGATCCACTCGCGGGGCAGCTTCTTCACCGAGTTCGCGACCTCGGCCAGCGGGGCCAGGCCGGTCTCGGTGGTGTACTGCTCGCCGTCGCCGCGCAGGAGGGTGACCATCTTGTCGGTCTCGCCGCGGATGGCGGCCTGGACGGCGGCCTGGCCGGCGAGGAAGGCCTCGTCGGCGTCGGTCTTGGAGCCGGCGTGGGCGGCGCAGCGCTGGAGGATGCCGGGCTTGGCGACCCGGACCTTCACGCCGGGCAGGTTCTGGCCGAGGATCTCGGCGAGGGCGTCACCGGCGCCGCCGAGCTGGGCGTGGCCGAAGGCGTCGGTCTGGGCGTTGGCGGCGAGGTAGTTGCCGTCCTGGTCGATGAGGCCCTCGGCCACGACGATCAGGCAGTACTTCTCGCGCTTGAGCACGCGGCGGACGTCCTCGAGGACCTTCTCCTGGTTGAAGGCGATCTCGGGGAGGAGGATGAGGTGCGGCGGATCGTGCGGGTGGTCCTTGCGCTTGGCGAGGGCGGCCCCGGCGGCGAGCCAGCCGGCGCTGCGGCCCATCACCTCGATGATCGAGACCAGGTCGCCCTGGCCCATCGCCTCGTTGTCGCAGGCGACCTCGCGGACGCTGGTGGCGATGTACTTCACCGCGCTGGCGTAGCCGGGCGTGTGGTCGGTGATGGGCAGATCGTTGTCGATCGTCTTCGGGACGCCGATGACGCGGAGCTCGTAGCCCTGCTGCTGGGCGAGCTTGGAGATCTTGTCCGCGGTGTCCTGGGAGTCGTTGCCACCGATGTAGAAGAAGTAGCGGATGTTGTGGGCCTTGAAGACCTCGAGGACGCGGTCGAAGTCGGCCTGAGACTTGAGCTTGTAGCGGCAGGTGCCGAGGGCGGCGCCGGGCGTGTGGCGGAGGGCGCGGATCTGCTGCTGGGACTCCGCCGCGAGGTCGATCAGGTCCTCCTGCAGGATGCCAAGCACGCCGTTGAGGGTGCCGTAGATCTCCTCGATGCACTCGTGGTTGAGGGCCTCGTTGATGATGCCGGCGACGCTGGCGTTGATGACGGAGGTGGGGCCGCCGGACTGGCCTACCAAGACGTTTCCTGCGAGTTCAGCCATGACTAAGGTGGAGTTGGGAGGTTGCGAAGCCGTTGAAAGGGGCCAGCAAGCCGCCGGCTTCCGGCGCTGGCAAACCCAAATTTCCCCGCAGGGCGCGCTAGGGGCGGAAGCGCACGGTCTTCTCGGTCTGGCGGGCGAGGAAGACCAGCGTCAGGCGCCGCTCGCCGTCGCGCACCCGCACGGAGTTGATCTGGGTCGGGAACTGCTCGCCCAGGGCCCGGTGGTGCACGCGGCAGCCCTCGATGCCGCCGGGGAGCGCCACCTCGAAGTGGAACCAGAGCTC
>SYDD01000263.1 GCA_005786775.1 Opitutaceae bacterium | reverse complement strand
TCGCGCGAGTAAAACCAGCCCGCCATTTCCCGGGCGCCGTCGGGCATCCCGTTCCAGATCCAGAGGGAGACCGTGTGCCGTGGACCGAGGTCGGGGAGCCGCGCGCGCAGGCGCCCACCGGCGAAGTGCGGGGCGCGGTTGACGATGCCGGGGCCGCAGAATTGCTCCGCGCGCGGGCCTTCGAGGTAAAAAGTCACCGCCGGCTCGTACTGCGCGTCGCGGTGCGCCCGGGTCGCGTCCGCGGCGACCGGCCCGGTAAACTCGTCGAGACGCCACCACGCCGCGGGGCGGGCGGCGAGGATCACCTTGGCCGCCGGCCCGGCGGGTAGGTCCCAACTCCGCCGCGGTTTTCCGCCCACCTGCTCGAGCAGCTCGATCGCGGCCTGGGTGATGCGCGGTTCGGCGCTCACCTCGAGCCCGGCGGAGCGCGCCGCCCAGGTGTTGTAGCCGCCGAAGAGGTGGTGCTCCGGGGGCGGGATGTAGCCGTCGCCGCCATTCGCGAGCTCGATCACCATCGTCTTCTCGAGCGGGCTGGCGGCCTTCAGCTTCAGGCCCGTGATGGCGTAGGTCTCGCAGGGCGTGGTCGCGATCGCGATGTCCCCGAGGCGCAGCGCCTGCACCACGATCTCGGTCTCCTTGCGCTCGTGGAGGAACACCTGCTCGCGCGCGTAGATCTCGGGCGTGGTCCGCGGCAACCGGTCGCCCATCTCCCGCACCACCCGCCGGGCCCACTCGAGCCGCTGCCCGTCGGGGGTCCGGTAACGCAGTGTCATCCGCCGCTCCGCCATCGCGAGGGTCGCATCCGCGCGGTGTTCCACCTTCGCGAGCGCCTTTGCCGCGATCTCCACCAGGCCGTCGGCGTACTGCTCAATGGTCGGCTTGGGCCGGTCCTTTTCCGGCACGCGGTAGTCCACCCGCCAGATGTCGCCGCTGCAGCCGTGGGACATCGCGGCCAGGCAGCCGCCCCCGGGGGCCAGGCGCTTGCCGAGTCCTTCCGCGAAGAGGCCGAAGTAGTCGGCGCTGAGCAGGCTGTCCCCGAAGTAGTGCATCGAGAAGTTCGCGAGCACGGCGAGGGGGCGGCCGTCCCGGGTCTGCACGGAGATCAGGCCGAGCTCCGGGTCCTCCGGCCCGCCCTCGCCGGTGACGTCGTCCCAGTTGCGGGCCGCGTGCATATTGGCGCGGACCGTCGGGTTGCCGAACGGGTCGGCCGCGAGGCGGTCGGGACGGCGGATCCAGTGCCGGAGCGCGGTGAATTCCGCGGCGTCGGCGCGGGCGAAACCGATCCGCGCCGGGACGAGCGCGGCGTGGGCCGCCGCCACCGCGTCGGCGAGCTTGCCCCGGATGAAGGGCACGTAGGCGGGGTCGGCGTCGGTCCCGAGGCAGCCCATCGAGGATGGGGCCGTGTGGGTGTGGGTCGCGGCGATGAGGATCCGCTCCCGTGGGATCCCGGTGCGCGCCGCGGCGAGGGCCTTCGCCTCGTCCACCAGGGGGCGCGGCAGCATGCAGCTGTCGACGACGACGATCGCGAGGCGCTCCCGCCCGTCGCTGAAGGCGAAGGCGCGCGCGTGCAGGCGGGTCTTCAACTTATCCACCGAGCGGCTGGTCATGCTGCCGTTGACGAGCACGGGGAGCTGCTCCGGCGTGACGTCGACGAGCGCGGTCCCGGCCTGGAAGTCGGCGCGGAGGCCGGCGGTCAGGGCGAGCAGGGCGAGGAGCAGAAGGCGGGGTCGCATGCGGGATTCAGGGGGTGAGGGAACGGAGGAGGGCGTGCGCCTGGCCGACGACGCGGTCCTCGGCGTCGGGCGCGAAGGGGCCGGGGTGGGTGAGCAGGCGGGTGTTGGCGCCGACCGCCTCGTAGCCGCCCTCGGCCAGGACGCGGCGGCTGGGCAGGTAGCCGAAGACCTCGTTACTGTAGCCCGCGATCCAGACGGCCGCGGGGCCGGCCAGCTCGCGCTTCAGGCGCAGCGCGTAGTCGACGACCACCTCGCCCGCGATCGCCACCAGGGTGAGGTCGGAACCGAGACGCACCACGTGCACCGCGCAGGGCAGCGGCGCCGGGCGCTCGCCGCGGGCCTGGGCGGCGGCCAGCGCGCGCGCCCGGGCCACGACCTCGGGCGTGTGGGTGGCCGGGCTGTAGGCGGCGAGGGCCGGCTGCGGCAACGGATCGTAGTCGAGGAGCGCGGGACCGAGCGCGGCGCGGAGCGGGCCGGCGACCGGCCGCGCGCGGGCGGCGAGCACGGTGTGGACGGCGTTGGCGAGGGCGCGGCCGTGCTGGCGGGCGAGTTGCTCCGACGTCTGGCCAGGCACGCCCCGCCGGGGGTAGGGATTCTGGTCGCCGCCGGCGCCGGTGACGAAGAGCGCGGTCGCGCCCGGGTAGGCCTCCTCGAGGTCCCGTTGGGCGTGGCCGGCGTAATCGCCGCTGAGCAGATTGCCGCTGAGCGTCGTGTTGTGGCAGGCGTAGCCGAAGACGAGGGCGCGCGTCTTCCCGTCGGCGCCCGCGACCCGCAGCACGGGCACGTCGTGGTCGACCGGTCCGGCCGGGTGCGGGTTGTTCGAGATGGTCCCGCCCGGTTCGGGGCGGCGTCGGTTCATCGCGAACCCGGCCCGGGCCTGGGCGAACTCGAGGCGTGCGGGGGCGGCCGCGGCGAGGCTCGCGCCGAGCAACTCCACGACCGTCGTGCGCAAGGCGGCCGCGAACGCCTCCGTCGCCGCCACGTCCTCCGGCCGGGCGGACCGGCGGAAGATCTGCTCGACCAGCATCCGCGCCGGATCCACCAGCGGGCCGCTGTGGGTGTGCGACGCGTTGAGCAGGATCTCGTGCGGCCGCAGGCCGAAGCGGGCCGCGCCCTCGCGCTCCACGTGGGCGCGCAGTTCCGCGGTGATGCCGATCAGGTCGAGGGTCACGAGCACCAGTCGCCCGCCGGCGCCGTCGTCGAGGCTGAGCGCCTTGGCGTGCAGGTCGAGGTCGACCCCGGAGGAGGGCGCGGTCCGGTTCGCGTAGCCGGCGAGCCAGATCGGTCCGGGCGGGGTCAGCTTGTGGGTCGCCACCCCGGCACGCCACGGCGTGGGCGCCGGCGCGGCGGCGAGGGCGGCGTGGGTCGGAAGCAGGAGGGCGTACGCCAGCAGGAGCAGGCGGCCGGGGAGGGGAGGGAAGGGCCGGTTCATTTTGGGGCGGGGGGACCCGGGGAGGCTTTGAGGTTGAGACACGCCGCGACCGGGCTTCAAGTGCCAACGCCCCGCCTCCACGCCGATGCCCTCCGCCCCGCTCCATCGCCTGCTCCTCCCGTGGCCGGTCTCCCTGGCCGCCGCCGCCCTAGCCGCCGCGCCGGGCCCGGGCCCCCTCTCGCCCGCCGAGGCCCTGCGCGCCTTCCGCACGGAGCCGGGCGTGCGCGTGGAGCTGTTCGTCGCCGAGCCCCTGGTGGTCGACCCGGTCGCGTTGGCCTTTGACGAGCGCGGTCGGCTTTTCGTGGTGGAGAACCGCGGTTACCCCGGCGAGGTGAAACGCGACCAGTCCCGCGACGATGCCCCGGCGGCGGCCGAGGGCCGGATCGCGCTCCTCGAGGACACCGATGGCGACGGGCGCCCCGACCGCCGCCACGAGTACGCGACCGGCCTCGGTTACCCGAACGGGATCCTGCCGTGGCGCGGGGGCGTCTTCGTGACCTGCGCGCCCGACATCCTCTACTTGAAGGACCACGACGGCGATGGCGTCGCGGAGGAGCGCACCGTCGTCCTCACGGGCTTCAGCACCTCGCGTACCACGCAGATCCGCACCAGCCACCCCACGTTGGGGCTCGACGGCTGGGTTTACGTCACGAGTGGTCTGAACGGTGGCAAGGTGCGCTCGCCGCGCCACCCGGAGCGCCCCGAGGTGACGTACACTCCGGCCGACGCCCGCTTCCACCCGGAGACCCTCGAGTTCCAAGTGGTGGGCGGGCGCGGCCAGTTCGGCCTCGCGTTCGACGAGTTCGGCCGGCGCTTCAACACCTCCAACCGCCATCCCATCCAGCAGATCGTGCTGGAGCCGGCCCACTTGAAGCGTAATCCGCTCCTCGCGTTCTCCGAAACGGTGCAACCTGTGTCGCGGGTCGAGGCCGAGGCGGTGGTCTGGCCCGCGGCGCGCGCGCGGGTCACCGCCGACTTCATCCCGGCCCTGCTCAGCAAGCCACACACCGGCACCTTCACCTCCGCCTGCGGACTGGTGCTCCATGCGGGCCCGGGGCTGGGCGAGGAGCGGATCGGCAGCGCCTACATCTGCGAGCCGGCGCAGAACCTCGTGCAACGCCAGGTGCTGCGCGCCGAGGGGCCGACGTTCCGGGCGGAGCCGGCGACACGCGGTGCGGAGTTGCTCGCGTCCACCGATTCCTGGTTCCGGCCGGTCTTTGCCGCGGAGGGTCCGGACGGCGCCCTCTACGTAGCCGATATGTACCGCCGGGAGATCGATCATCCCGCCTACGTGCCGGAGGAATCGCGGGGCGGGCTGGATTTCGAGTCCGGCCGGGACCGGGGGCGCATCTACCGGCTGGTTCGCGCGGATGCGACGCCCGCCGCCCCGGTCCGGCTCGCCGGCGACCCGGACGGGCTGCTCGCGGGGCTGGAGGCGCCCGAGCCGTGGGTCCGCGCGCGGGCGCAGCGCCTGCTGGTGGAGCGGGGCGAAGGGCCCGCCTTGAACCGGTTGGAAGCGATCGTTCGCTCCGGTTCCCGGCCGGAGGAGCGGGTG
>SYDD01000262.1 GCA_005786775.1 Opitutaceae bacterium | reverse complement strand
GCAGCGGCGCTGCATCTCGGCGTTGTCCCGCTGCACGCTCGCGAAATCGAGGTCCTCGCTCCCGTGCCCGCTGGCGACCGAACTGGCGGCGCCGCCCCCGAGCCCGATGAGCATCGCGGGACCGCCGAGGACGACGAGTTGGTCGCCGCGTTCGATCGCCCCCTTGCGTACGTGGCCAGGGCGGATGTTCCCGACGCCGCCGGCGAGCATAATCGGCTTGTGGTAGCCGCGCAGCTCGGGTCCGTCGGCCCCGGGCACCTCGGCCTCGTAGGCGCGAAAATAGCCGCAGAGCGCGGGGCGGCCGAACTCGTTGTTGAAGGCGGCGCCCCCGAGGGGGCCCTCAAGCATGATCTCGAGGGGAGACGCCAAGCGGCCCGGCCGACCGTGGTCGGTCTCCCACGGCCGCACGGCTCCGGGCAGACGCAAGTGGGAGACCGTGAAACCGACGAGGCCCGCCTTCGGCTTGGCGCCGCGGCCGGTCGCGCCCTCCTCGCGGATCTCGCCGCCGGAACCGGTGGCGGCGCCGGGGAAGGGCGAGATGGCCGTCGGGTGGTTGTGCGTCTCAACCTTGCACAGCAGGTGGATCTCCTCGTCGTGCTCGACGTACTTTCCCGTGCGGGGATCGGCGAAGAAGCGGCGGCCGGGGTGGCCGGCCAGCACCGCCGCGTTGTCCTTGTAGGCCGAGAGGATCCCCGCGCTGTGCCGCTCGTGGGTGTGGCGGATCATCTGGAACAGCGACCGGTCCCGGGCCTCGCCGTCGATCTCCCAGGTGGCATTGAAGATCTTGTGGCGGCAGTGATCCGAATTCGCCTGCGCGAACATCATCAGCTCCACGTCGTGCGGGTCACGGCCGAGGTCCGCGAACGCCCGGGCGAGGTAGTCGATCTCGTCCTCCGCCAGCGCGAGGCCGAGCGTCCGGTTCGCCTCGACGAGGGCGGCGCGGCCGCGCGCGCGCAGCGGGATCGCCGCGAGGGCGCGCGGTTCCTCCCGCCGGAACAGGGCGGCGCAGGCCTCGATGTCGGGGAAGACCACCTGCGTCATCCGGTCGTGCAGCCGGGCGCGGACCCGGGCGGAAACCTCCGCCGTGGGTGTGGATTCGAACTCCAGGGTGTACTCCACCACCCGCTCCAACCGGCGCACCGCGGCGAGGCCGCAGTTGCGGGCGATGTCAGTCGCCTTGGACGACCAGGGAGAAAGGGTGCCAAGCCGCGGGCCGACTACCACGCTCCAACCCGCGAGGCGACCGGCTTCGCGCCGCGGCCCGTAGGTCAGGAGCCGGCCCGCCAGCTCCAGACCGCGCTCGTCGAGCGGGGCGCTGAGGTCCGCGAGGTGGATGAATTCCGCGGCGATTCCGCGGACCGGGGCGCCCGCCGCCACCAAGTCCTGGCGCAGCTTCTGCAGGCGGAACGGGGAGAGGGCGGGGGAGCCGCGGAGGATCAGCATGGACGTCGGTGCGCGACGCTTTCGCATCGTCCGGGGCCGGTCAAGGCGCCCCCGGCGCGAATTTTTTCCCGCGGCGGAGAAAGCCGTTGACCAATCCTCTCGGGTGCCCGAGATGAGCCGCTTCTGATGTTGCCCGCCGAGCGAATCCCGTCCTCTGGCCGCGTTGCCCGCGGCTCCCGCCGAGGTCCGTCCTGGCCCGCCCATGTCTGACCGCATCACCCACGAGTGCGGCATCGCCATGGTGCGGCTGCTGAAGCCGCTGTCCTACTACCAGGAGAAGTACGGCACCCCGCTCTGGGGCTTCACCAAGCTGTTTCTGCTGATGGAGAAGCAGCATAATCGTGGGCAGGACGGCGCCGGCGTGGCCTGCGTGAAGCTGGAGATGCCCGCGGGCGTGCCCTTCATGTTTCGGGAGCGGAACATCAAGTCCAACCCGCTCGACCGGATCTTCCGGACCCTGCTCGCCCAGTACCAGGAGAAGGTCGCCGTTGGGGACATCCATCCCGAGTTCGCGGACACCGTAAAGCGGAACTTCGACTTCGGCGGAGAGCTGCTGCTCGGGCACCTGCGCTACGGCACCTCGGGCGGCTATAGCCTTTCCTCCTGCCACCCCTTCTTCCGGCGCAGCCCTTGGCCGACGCGCAACCTAGCCCTCTGTGGCAATTTCAACCTGACCAACACCGAGGAGCTGAACCAGTCGCTGATCGCAATGGGGCAGCACCCGATCTTCGCGACGGATACGCAGGCGATCCTCGAGAAGATCGGCTTCTTCCTCGATGAGGAGCACGAGGACAACTACCGCTACCTGCGCACCCGCGACCTCGGCGGCGAGCAGCTCTCGCGCCGCATCGGCGAGGAACTGGACCTGACGCGCGTGCTTACGCGCGCGTCCCAGAAATGGGACGGCGGCTACGTCCTCTGCGGTCTGGTCGGCAACGGCGATGCCTTCGTCGCCCGCGACCCGGCGGGCATCCGGCCCTGTTTCTGCTTCCAGAACGATGAGGTGGTCGCCTTCGCCTCCGAGCGCGCGCCGCTGATGACGGTGTTCGACCTCGCCGCCGAGGAGGTGCGCGAGGTCGCGCCCGGCCACGTCTGCGTGATCAAGCGGTC
>SYDD01000261.1 GCA_005786775.1 Opitutaceae bacterium | reverse complement strand
GTGGCGCCGCCCTTGACGGGTATACTGCACGCTGAATCCACGCGGCGTCCGCGCGATCCGCTCCAGGCGGGTGTCCGTGATGATCCGGAGCCCCTCCTCGCGCAGGGCCGCGGT
This sequence comes from Opitutaceae bacterium, assembly GCA_005786775.1. Classification (GTDB taxonomy): domain Bacteria; phylum Verrucomicrobiota; class Verrucomicrobiia; order Opitutales; family Opitutaceae; genus ER46. Next base: position 25,929 of record SYDD01000261.1, on the reverse strand, counting down.
GACCGCCTCCGCGGCCTCCGGCGAATGGTCCCGGAGAATTTGCGGGCTGCGCTGGATCACGGTCACCCGTGAGCCCAGCCGGGCCAGCAACTGCGCCAACTCGCACGCCACGACGCCGCCGCCCAGCACGACCACATTCGGCGGGAGAAAGTCCAGATCAAGGACCTCATCGCTGGTCCAAGCTCCGGCCTCGGCCAGCCCCGGGATGGCTGGAACCGCGACCCGGGAACCGGTGGCGATCAGGAACTGTTTGGCCCGCAGGCGCTGGCCGTTGGACAGGGCGAGCGTGTGGGGATCGAGGAACTTCGCCTGCGCCCGGATCAGGGTGAAGTCCGCGCGGGCCATCGCCTGCTGGCGGTAAGTGGCAAATTCCCGGATGATCCGGCGTTTGCGGGCCGCCACCTTGGGCATATCCGCGGTCGCGTTCGGTACCCGCAGCCCGAACCGGCCGGCGTGGCGCGCCAGATGCAGGACCTCCGCCGCGTAGAGCAGCGTCTTGGAGGGCATGCAGCCCCGCAGGATGCAGAGCCCACCCAATTCCTTGGCCCCGTCGATCAGCGCCGTCCGTCGGCCCAGCGCGGCCGCCACCCGCGCCGCATTGAAGCCGGCGCTGCCGCCGCCGATGACCGCAAAATCGAAGGTCCGCATAAGGAGGATTCAGGCCGCGATCGCCGTCCGCACCGCCAACGCCTGGGCCGGGGACACGACCCGCGCCACCAGTTCCAAGCCAAACGCCAGCGCCGTGCCGGCCCCGCGCGAGGTGATCAGGCGTCCATCGACCACCACGGCCTCGCCCAATTCCGCCCGCGACAACTCCGCGGCCACGGACGGATGCGCCGTGTGCCGGCGCCCGCGCAGGACCCCCGCTTCAAGCAGCACGGTCGGCGCGGCGCAGATGGCCGCCAGCCAGCCTCCGGCGGCATCCTGGGCCCGCACCTGCGCCCGCAGGGCCGCGTGGCGGCGGAGGGCGGCCACGGCCGGCCCGCCCGGCAGCAGCAGGCAGTCGCAGGGCTGCGCGCCCCATTCGTCCCAGCGCAGGTCCGCCACCAGGGTGAGGCCATTGCGTCCCCGCACCTCGAGCGTCGACTCCAGGGCGGCCAGGATCACCTCGGCCCCGGCGCGGCGCAGGACGTCCACGGGCGCCACCACCTCCAGTTCCTCGAAGCCCGCGGCCAGCGGCAGCAGGACCTTCGGCGGGAGGGCAGGGGAGGCGGGGGGCACGAGGGGAACGTTTCCCCGGGCTAGCGACGGGACAAGTGCGAAACGGGAACGGATTAACCTCGCGCGGACGGCGCCGCTTGCTGCGATGGAGGGATGGAAGCGGGCTCCGGAGGCGGCGTCTTCATCGTCGGGTGCGGCTACCTTGGTCAGGCGGTGGCGCTGCGGCTGCGTGCCCGCGGGATGCCGGTTACGGCGCTCACCCGCAATCCGGCCACCGCCGCCGGGTTGGAGGCCGCCGGCATTCCGACCACGATCGCGGAACTCTCCGCTGAGGCCTGGCATCCGCGGGTGCCGGACGGAATCAGCGCCGTGGTCAATTGCGTGAGCGCCGGGGGCGGCGGGCTGGAGGGGTACCGACGCAGCTACGTCGCGGGGATGCAATCGCTGCTGCAGTGGGTGCGCGCGCGGCCGGGGATTCGCACGGTGGTGTACACCGGCAGCACCTCCGTGTATCCGGGCTCGGGCGGCGCCGCGATCGATGAGACTGCTCCGGTTGGTGGCGGGGAGCGCCCGCAGCTGCTGCTGGAGGCCGAGCGTCTCCTGCTGGGAGAGTCAGGCGGTTTCCGGGCCTTTGTGCTGCGACTGGCCGGGCTTTATGGACCGGAGCGGGATCATCTGGTCCGCCAAGTTCGTGCCGGGGCTGTTTCGGGGCGCCCGGATGTGCATCTGAACCTGATCCATCGCGACGATGCGGCGGCGGCGGTCGAGGCGGCGATCCTGGCCCCACCAGAGGTTTCCGGCGGGATCTTCAACATCGCGGACGAGGGCGCGGCGAGGCGCGGCGAGGTGGTCGCCTGGCTCGCGGCGCGAATGGGGCTGCCGTCTCCCGGGTTCACGGGCGAGGAGGGCCCCCGGCGGGAGGGGCCGGCTCCGGACCGGATCATCCGGAGCGCGCGGGCGCGCGAGGTGCTGGGCTGGCGGCCAACCTACCCGGACTTCCGGTCCGGCTACGCCGCTTTTATGTCGCCTTGAGCGGACCGCGCGGGTCATTTCCCCGGTCAATCCCACTCTTACTATGGCTGGACTCGGCAAACTCGTGAAACAGGCGGAGAAAATGAAGCGCGGCATCGAGGCGCTGCAGGCCCAGCTGGACGCGAAGGAGCTCGACATCTCGAGCGGGGGCGGGGCCGTGAAGATCAAGGTCACGGGCAGCGGCCGCTTTGTGTCGCTGACGCTGGACCCGGAGTTCCTCAAGGAGGATGCCAAGGTGGTGGCCGCTGCGGTGCTGGCCGCGGTGCAGGATGCCGCCAAGCAGGCCAAGGATTACCACGAGGCGGAGATGCAGAAGGTCACCGGCTCCTTCCAGATGCCGGGGCTGTTCTGATGTGGTTCGGGTGCCGCCCGGTCTTTCGCGGGAATGAGTCCGGCCTTTGAACGCCTTCAGCAGCAGCTCAAACAGCTGCCGGGATTGGGCTACCGTTCGGCGGAGCGGATCGCCCTGCACCTGCTGGTCGAGAAGCCCGCACGGCTCCCGGAACTGGTGGCGGCGCTGCAGGCCGCCGCGGCCGCGGTGCGGCGCTGCGAGCGGTGCGGCAACTTGGCGGAGGGCCCCCGTTGCGCGATCTGCGCGGATGAGCGGCGGGATGCCGGCGTGGTCTGCGTGGTGGAACACGTGCCGGACCTCGTCGCGATCGAGCGCAGCGGCGCGTTCCGTGGCTGCTACCACGTCCTGCACGGGAAGCTTTCGCCCATCCAGGGGGTCGGACCGGAGCAGCTGCATCTCGCCCCGTTGCTGGAGCGGGTGCGGTCCGGGGAGGTCACGGAACTGATTTTGGCGCTGCCCAACGACGTCGAGGGCGAGGCGACCTGCCACTATCTGACCGAGCACCTCCCGGCGGACCGGGAGGTGCGGACGTCCCGGATCGGGTTCGGCCTGCCCAGCGGCGGGGGGGTTCTCTATGCGGATGCCGTGACCCTGCGGAGCGCCCTGGAAGGGCGGAAGGGCTATCGGTAATCCTACGCCACCTTGGATTTGCGCTTGCGCACGGTGCCGCGGAGCTTACTTCTTTGTGCGCCCTCGCGGGCGTAGTATATCGGCTATTATGTGGGCTTCCCAAGCCTGAGAGGCGGGTTCGACTCCCGCCGCCCGCACCACTTTCCACCCGCACGTCAACCTCAGCCCCCAAATTAAACAATGAAGAAGCTCATTTCCCTCCTCGTCATCTCCGCCTTCGCCACCGGTCTCGCCTTCGCGGGCGCGGCCGAGAGCAAGCCCGGCAAGTGCTGCGCGGCCGCCGCCAAGGACGGCAAGGCCTGCGCCCACAAGTGCTGCGTCGACGCCGCCAAGGATGGCAAGAACTGCTCCAAGTGCGGTGGCGCCGGCGACATCGCCAAGTCCGACAAGAAGTAAGCGGAGCCCCGTTTCCTCCTTCCAAGCCGCCCTCCCAAGGGGCGGCTTTTTTGGCTCCGCAGACCGGATCGGAGGTGCTTTCCCCGTCGGATTCCCCCGGATTCGACTGAAGGCAGACTGTAAGCAGACTGTAAGCACACTGGAGGCACCCCGAAGGAACGGGGCTCGCCTCCGGGGACGACCTCGAAACGCCCGCCCGAGACCCCTTGAGGTTGCCCGGGAGGGGGCGATCCGCACGGAGAAATCACCCCCGGACCAGGCCGGGGGGCCGGTTGCGGCCTACAGGTCGGCGGGAATGCGCTCCGCCTGCAGGCTACCCCACCGCGCCAGCACGCGTCGGTGCAGGTCCGCCGGGGCCAGACCGTGGGCGGCCCGGAGCACCTCGACGTTCGAGCCGTGTTCGACGAAGCGATCCGGCCAGCCCAGCCGCTCCACCGCGCAGGGGCAGTCTCCCTCCTGCACCACCTCGAGCACCGCGCTGCCAAACCCGCCGGCCAGCACGTGATCCTCCAGGGTGACCAGCAGGGGGATGCACGCCGCGTGGCTGAGCAGGAGCGTGCGGTCGAGCGGCTTCACGAAGCGCGCGTTCACCACGCCCACGGAGAGGTTCTCCTCCGCCGCGAGACGATCGGCGAGCGCGAGGGCGTCAGTCACCATCGAGCCCAGGGCCCAGATCATGATGTTGGAGCCCTCGCGCAGGACCTCGGCCTGACCCACCGGGAGCAGGGCCGGGGTTGGCTTGATGGGCTTGCCCGTCCCCGCTCCGCGCGGGTAGCGCAGGCAGGAGGGACCGGGCAACTGAAGGCCCGTGTGCAGCATATCGACGAGCTCGTCCTCGTCCTTCGGCTGCATCACCGTGAGGTTCGGCACGCAGCGCAGGTAGGACAGGTCGAACAACCCGTGGTGGGTGGGACCGTCGGCGGGGGAAAGCCCGGCGCGGTCCATACAGAAGGTGACCGGCAGGTTCTGCAGGGCGACGTCGTGGATCACCTGGTAGGCGCGCTGGAGGACGGTCGAATAGATGGCGCACACCGGGCGAATCCCCTTGGTGGCCAGTCCGGCCGCAAAAAGCACGGCGTGCTCCTCGGCGATGCCCACATCGAAGAACTGCCCGGGAACGGTGGCGGCAAGCTGCGACAAACCCGTGCCGCTGGGCATCGCGGCGGTGATGCCCACCACGTTGCGGTCGGCCTGCGCGAAGCGGGTGAGCGCCTGGCCGAGCACGTCCTGGTAATTCGGCGGGCTGCCAACCGCCGCCTTGCGGCCTTCCCCGGTGAGGGGATCGAAGGGGGACGCGCCGTGGAAACGCTCCGGATGCGCGACCGCCGCGGGCAGGCCGCGGCCCTTCTTGGTCAGGACGTGCACCAGCACCGGGACATCGCAGTGCTTGGCGAACTCCAGGTTCTTCGCGAGGGCCTCGAGGTCGTGTCCGTCCACCGGACCGAGGTAACGCAGGCCGAACTTCTCGAACAGGGACGACTCGACGAAGAAGTCCTTCGTCTCCCGCTTCCACTTATTGTAGACCCGGTTCATCTCCACCCCGGCCGGGAAGCTCTTGAAGAACGCCTCCACGTCGTGGTGGATGCGGTTGTAGGTCGGATTGGTGCTGAGCCGGTTCAGGTAGCGGGAGATCGCGCCCACGTTGCGCGCGATGGACCACTCATTGTCGTTCAGGATGACGATCAGCCGCTGGGTGGCGCTGACCACGTTGTTGAGCGCCTCGAGGGTCACCCCGCAGGTGAAGGCCGCGTCGCCGCAAACGGCCACGACGTGTTCCGCGCTGCCCCGAAGGTCGCGGGCGGTGGCCATCCCGAGGGCCGCGGAGAGGGCGGTGCCGGCGTGTCCCGCGCCGAAGGCGTCGTGCGGGCTCTCGCCGCGGGTGAGGAAGCCGCTGGCCCCGCCGCTCTGGCGCAAGCGCCGGAAAAACTCCCCGCCGCGCCCGGTGAGGAGCTTGTGCACGTAGCCCTGGTGGGCCACGTCGAACACAAACGCGTCCCGCGGGCTGTCGAAGACGCGGTGCAGGGCGAGCGTGAGCTCGACCACGCCGAGGTTGGGCCCGATGTGGCCCCCGTTGCGCGCGGTGACGGCAATCAGCTCCTCGCGGATCTCCTGGGCGAGCTGGGGCAGCTGGGCCGGCGCGAGAGCCTTGACGTCGGCGGGGCCGTGAATCGTCTCCAGCAGGCGGGCGCCGGCGGGCACGGGGGCGGGGGAAGTGCGGTGCGGCATTGGCTCAGGCCTCGCGGGCGGGTTCGAAGCGCTCGGTCACTAGGGCTCCATCCTTCTGCCGGCGGAGCTGCTCGATGCGGAGCTCGGCCTCCTGGAGGCGTCCCTCGCACACCTTGAGGAGCTGGGTGCCCTGCTCGAAGCGGGCGATCAGGTCGGCGAGGGGGACGTCGCCCGCCTCCATCGACTCCACGATCGCCTCGAGGCGGCTGAGGGCGTCCTCGAAGGACGGTTGGTCGGAAGAGCTTTCCACAGCGGCACGATGGAGCCGGCCCGCGGCATTTCAAATCATCTTTCGGCTCGCGACGCCGGCGTGATCGCTTCTGGTGGGAGGATGGTTTCCGTCCTCTGGATCGCCCTCGGCCTGCTGGCCCTGCGCCTCGCCGCTTCCCTTGCGCTGTCCGCCCTGAACCGCGCGGAGGTGCGTCGGCACGCCACGAGCGCCCCGCCGGCCGTGGCCGCGACGATGGACGCGGACACCTACCGCCGGGCGGTGGACTACACCTTGGCCCGGTCGCGCTTCGGCGTGCTGGCGGAGGTGTTCGACACCCTGGTGCTGGCGCTCGCCCTGCTCAGCGGGATCCTCCCCCTGCTGTTCAATGAGGCGGCGGTGTGGGGCGGGCCGGACTCCACCTGGAACCACGCGCTGTTTGTGCTGCTCGCGGGCGTGCTCCTGGCCATCCCCTCGCTTCCCTTCGAGTGGTGGGAGCAGTTCCGGCTCGAGCAGCGGTTCGGCTTCAACCAGTCGACCCCGCAATTGTGGGTGACGGACAAGTTGAAGGGGCTGGTGCTGATGTTCCTGCTGGGGTTCCCGCTGCTGTGGGCGCTGCTCTCGCTGGTGCGCTGGGTTGGTGCCGCGTGGTGGCTCTGGGGCTTCGCCCTGCTCTTCGGGTTCCAACTGCTGATGCTCATCCTCTATCCCAAGCTCATCCTCCCCTTGTTCAACAAGCTCACCCCCTTGCCGGAGGGCCCGTTGCGGGAGCGCCTGCTGGCCCTGGGCGACCGCACCGGCTTCCAAGCGCGGGCGATCGAGGTGATCGACGGCTCCAAGCGCTCCGGGCATTCGAACGCGTATTTCACGGGCTTCGGCCGCTTCCGGCGGATCGTGCTGTTCGACACGCTCGTGGCTCAGCTGACCCCGGAGGAGCTGGAGGCCGTGCTCGCCCACGAGATCGGACATTATCGTCGCGGTCACATCCCGAAGCTGATCGCCGTTTCGGCGCTGATGATGCTCTCCGCCTTCGCCGCCATCGCCTGGCTGGCCAACAGTTCCTGGTTCAACCCCGCCTTCGGCTTCCCGCCTGCCCAGCTCGCCCCCTCGTTCCTGCTTTTCGGCCTGCTCAGCGGCGCGGTCACGTTCTGGTTCTCCCCGCTGAGCAACCTGCTGTCGCGCCGGCACGAGTACGAGGCGGACGCCTTCGCGCGGGACGCCGTCGGCGGCCCGGCGCCGATGATCGCGGCGCTGCGCAAGCTGGCGCAGAAAAACCTCTCCAACCTGACCCCTCATCCCTGGTACAGCGGGTTCCACTACTCGCATCCCACGCTGGTGGAGCGGGAGCGAGCGCTCCTTGAGGCGCCGGCGAAGGCGTGAGCCCAGGGCGTGCCCCCCGCCGGGATCCCGGCGGCAGGGCCGGGTTGTTCCTGCTGCTGTTGATCGCGGGCCGGCTGGTCGGCGAACCCTTGCGGATCGCGACTTGGAACGTTGCCAATTATGGTCCGGCGTCCCGGGTGACCGCGGCCGGCTACCGCTCCGATTACCCCAAGCCGGAGGCGGAGAAGGCCGCCCTCCGGGCCGTGCTGCATTCCCTTGATGCAGATTTGGTGGCCCTGCAGGAGATGGGACCGCCCGCTTACCTTGAGGAACTGGCGCGCGATCTCGCGCGGGAGGGCCTCCAGTATCCTCATCGGGCGGTCGCCGAGGACGGGGAGCCGCGGCGCAACGCTTTGCTTTCCCGGCTCCCGCTCCGCGCGGTACGCACCCACCGGGATATTGAGTTTCCTTATCTCGGTCAGACGACACGCCTCCGCCGTGGCCTGCTGGAAGCTACGTTGGTCACCACTGGGGGTGAAGTGACGATTTTGGTCCTCCATTTGAAAAGCCCGTTGTCCGAAGATCCCCGAGACCCGCGGGCCGACGTCCTCCGGCGAGCGGAGGCGGTGGCGGTCCGCAACCGGTTGCTGGAGCGCTTTCCGGATCCACGCCGTGCGCGTTTCCTCATGTTGGGAGACTGTAACGAAATCCCCACGGGTCCCGCGGTGCAGGCGCTGCGAAGGCGCGGGCGCACAGAACTGCTCCGGCTCGCCTCGGCGGTCGATGACCGTGGTGATTCCTGGACCCACCACTACCGCCGCGGCGAGACCTACGCGCGCGTCGACCTGATCCTTTACTCGCCGGCAGCGGCCCCGTGGGTCACAGGGCCGGGCAAGATCCCGGACGGAGCGGACGTCAGGCAGGCGAGCGACCACCGTCCAGTGGTCGTCGAACTAAGGCCCGGGCCGGTCAGCGGGGGATGACCGTCACAGGCACCGTCACCTCGCCGGAGCCGTAACCCTTGAGGTAAAGTTTTCCGGAGCCAGGCTTACCTCCCTCGACGTTTACGCTTACCTGCGTCTGCCCCTGCGGCACGATCACCTCCGGCATGATCACGCTCTCGGGCACGTCCGTGGCGACATCTAAGAGGGTGCCGCCGGCCGGGGCGGGATTGGGCAGCGCGAAGCTCAGGCTGGCCCGCTCGCCGGCGCGAAGGTTGAGGGCAGCGGGGGAGACGGTGATGCTGCTCGGGTCGATTCGGAAGGCCCCCACCGGCGAAGTCCCGGCAGAGCTAACCAAGGCGACTTGATAATTGCGGTTAGCCTCAAGGGCGGGAACAAAGAAACTGATTGAATTGGGCGACTCGTAAGCGGTGCGGGCGGAGGAACCGTTGAATTGAATCACGTCCTGCGGGGTGAAGCCACGACCAACCACGCTGATCCGGGCCCCGACTGGGCCGCGATTGACCTCCAACGAGAGCACATAGCGGCGCACGATCTGCACCGTCTCGACCTGAGTATAAGCCTCTCGCGGAGTAAGGACCCCGTTTCCCTCAATGTTATAGGTCACGAGGAAATAATAAGCCAGCCGGTCGCGACCGGCGGGCAGCTGGTACTCGAACTCGTGCAGGCCGCCGCCGAGCGGGCTGGGCTTCAGCTCAAAGCTCTTGCCATCGACCACAATGTTCGGGGTCAGCCCGACCACGGTGCTGGTGCGCTTCGCGATGCGGAGGCTGAAGGTGTAGATCTGCGACGGGTTCTCCGCCATCGACTTGGGCGTGAGGTCCGTAAGTGTCACCGCGTCGCACCCGCTGAGGAGCACGAGGCCGGCAGCGCAGGCCAGCCAGGCGAGGATCTTGGTCGCAACAGGGCGGACGAGAGAGTTCATTTTTTCCTATGAGTGGTGGGAAGAGGCGGCTTCAATGGCAAGCCATGAACGGGTCGATCAAACATTCGGTGAGGTTCGGCTCCCCTACCGTCACGTGGCCCTCGCCGGAGCAATCCACGGGGCTATACGTGCACGTACCGTTCTGCGCGTCGACCTGTGACTTCTGCGCGTTCTACCAAGAACAGCCGGAAGCGGGGCAGATCCGGCGGTATTTGGAGGGAGTGGCCCGGGAGACGCAACTCGTGCCTGCCCCGGCCCGGATCGATACCGTATTCATCGGCGGGGGTACCCCCGGATTGCTGGCCCCACGCGACCTCGCTCGCTTGCTGGAGGTGATCCGCGTCCGTTGCGGCGGTTCGCCTCAGGAATGGAGCATCGAACTCGCGCCGGGGTCTGTCAGCCCCGAACGACTCGCCGTCCTGCGGGAGGGCGGGGTCACGAGGATTTCCCTCGGAGTGCAGAGCTTCCAGCCGGCTTTGCTGGAGGCGTTAGGCCGCCGTCACTCGCTCGCGCAGATCGAACGGGCGTGGGAGTGGATCCAAGGCGCGGGCTTCCCGAGCGTGAACCTGGACCTCATGTTCGCGCTTCCCGGCCAGACGGCTGAGGAGTGGGCGGCGGACGTTCGGCGCGCGGTCGAGCTCGGACCAGACCATCTCTCAACCTACTGCCTGACTTTCGAGGAAGACACGCGCCTGTGGCTTAAGTTGTCACAAGGTAGGGTCCGGCTGGATCCGGAATTCGAGGCGCGACTGTACGAGGATACCTGGGCCCAACTGGCGGCCGCGGGCTACGCCCAGTACGAGGTCTCCAACTTTGCACGGCCCGGACATGCCTGCGCCCACAACGTGGCGACGTGGCGGATGGGGCAGTGGATCGGACTCGGCCCCTCGGCCGCCTCCCAACAGGGCGCGTGGCGCGGGAGCAACATCGCCGATCTGGAGGCATGGCTGAACGCCCTCGACCAAGGGGAGCGCCTGACCGCCGAACGCACGCAGCTTACGCCGGCGCTGCTGGCGGAGGATGCCATCATTTTCGGGCTCCGGATGAACGCGGGGGTAGATCTGGCCCCGTGGCGCAGCCGGGTCCCCGAGTTGCCGTGGTTGGCGCTCGACGCGGAGCTGGCGACCTTGGAGGGTGAGGGGATGTTACAGCGCTCCGCCGCCACGCTTCGCTTGACGCCTCGGGGGCGCCTGCTGGCGGATGCCTTGGCCGTGCGGATTATCGCGGCCCTCGAAGCCGGAGTTCCCGCCTGATGCCGCGGGCCCTGCTAATTTTCCTCGCCATGGCGCTGGCCCTCGGGGGCTGCGCCTCAACCCCTCCGTTGCCCGCCGAGTCGCGGCTGACCGCGCGTTTCCACTTAGAGAACCAGCAGGGCCAAGGGGTGCCGACGACACTGCCGCGCAGCGGCCTGAGGCTAGGGCTGAATCCACAGCCAGTGGTAACAGAGGGGGACATTATCAATGTGGAGCTGGTGCAGGTCGAACTCGGTCGCTGCCTGATGTTCCAAGTTTCTCCCTCCGCCGCCCGCGACCTTTACCGAATGACCGGTTCGAATCAGGGACGCCGGCTGGTACTGTTTCTCGACGGAGTCGCCTGCGGGGTGCGCCGGATCGATGGCCCCATCGCGGATGGGATCCTGTACTGTTTCGTAGAGGTAGACGACGAGGCCCTGACCGAGCTGGTCGCGAAGCTACGGCGCACCACTGACTTCCTGCAGCGGGAACTGCGGAGGAAGGGATGAGGCGCCGGATGTTTATCGGTGGCCTTTCCGCCTGGGCGGGTACGCGCGCCACCGCCGCGGCGGCCCGGTCGGGTTTTGAACTGGTCTGGCCCACGCCCCATCCGGGCTGGCGTGAACGCCGGCCGGTCTCGGAATGGCTTCAGCACGCTGGATCCGGCGATCCCGCCACCGGGGGATTCGGCGGGGTGCGGAGCGGAGGCAGTCGTTTTCACGAGGGAATCGATATCCAGCCGGTGGGCCGTGACCGACAGGGCAATGCCACCGACGCGGTCTTCGCCGCGATGGACGGCGTGGTACGCCACGTGAGCGGGACCACCGGGAATAGCGGCTACGGACGCTACGTGGTGCTGGAGCATCCGGCGCGGCAGCCTGCCCTTTACACCTTGTATGCCCACTTAGCGCGGATTGAACCCGAAGTGCGGTCCGGGGCGAGTGTCAGGGCGGGGCAGGCCTTGGGTGTGATGGGGCACAGCTCAGGAGGGTACCGTATCCCGCCTGCGCGGGCGCACCTGCATTTTGAGATCGGGTTGGCGGTCACACGAGACTTTGACGCCTGGTACCTGCGCCGCCGGCTCGGCGGACGCAATGAGCACGGCATGTGGAATGGGATGAATCTCCTCGGCGTGGATCCGGTGCGCTTTTTCGATGAGTGGCGGGAAGGTAAGGTAGCTGAGCCGCGTGACTTCCTTGCGCGCCTACCCACCGCAGTGCGCTTCCGGGTGGCCTCATTTCGCCGGCCCGATTTTGTCGAGCGCTACCCGGCCCTAGTTCGTCCGCCATCGTCCCTCGGTCCCGTGGCCGGCTGGGAGATCCGGTGCCACTGGACCGGGTTGCCGTTTGCCTGGACGCCACTGACCGCCGCCGAGACCGCTGGCCTGTCGGTGAACCAACCTTCCTTCCTGGAAGTCGACGCCGCGATTGGTCGCCAACAGCGGAGTCGCATCCTAGCGGTGCCGTGGCGCGGAGGCTGGAAGGCGGGCAAGGACCTGGAGACTGTTCTGCAGCAGCTCTTCGCCTGGGGCTGATCCCAAAGCGGCCTTTACTTGGCTTTTTTGCCGCCCGGGGCGGAGAGCGAAGGCCGCGCCTCGGGATGACGCGCAAGGATGGCGCGCAGCCGCGCCACCACCTCTGGCTGCGCCGCGGCGAGATTCCTGCGCTCCGCCGGATCGGCCACGTAATCGTAGAGTTCCAGCTCCGCCGTTTCGCTTGCCGCGCCGGGGCGCTTCCATTCGACCAAGCGGTATTGCTCCGTGCGGATGGCCCGCCCCATTCGTCCGTCCCGCGGGTAACAGTGATAGGCGTGATCGCGGACGCGTGCGGCCGGATCGCGCAACACCGGGACCAGACTGATTCCGTCGATGGGCTGCGGTCCGCTCGGTCGCGGCAACCCGGCCAGCTCCGCCAAGGTCGGGAAAACGTCCACGGTCTCGACAGGCTGGCGAGTGAAGCTCCCCGGACGCGCCACGCCGGGGGCGACGATCACCAGCGGGATACGGTTCGCCTGCTCATAGTTGGTGTGCTTGGTCCAGTATCCGTGGTCGCCCAAGTGCCAGCCGTGGTCTCCCCAGAGGACGATCAGCGTGTTGTTCGCCAGGTTCAATCGGTCCAACTCTGCGAGGACGCGCCCGATCTGCGCGTCAACATAGCTCACGCAGGCATAGTAGGCGTGAATTAGGGTCCTTTGCGTCGCCTCGTCGCGCAGGTTGTCCACTTCGAGCGGAAGGTAGTTGATGATCTCACCGCCGACCTTGCCGGCGTAAGTGGGTGCCCCCTCCGGATCGGCGGTGAACTCCGGGCGGGGCAAACGCGCCGGATCGTGGAGGTCCCAGTAACGACTGGGAGCGGTGAACGGCAGGTGCGGCTTCACAAAGCCGAGGGCAAGGAAGAAGGGTGTTTCCTTCCGGCCCGCGGCCGCGCGGAGGCGGCGGATGCCCTCGTCAGCGATCCGACCGTCGGCGTAGGCCGAATCGGGTACGTCGAGGCGTTCCCAAGCGGCGCCGCGAGGCAGCGAACGAATTTCCCCGAGGCGTTGGTTGGTGAAGTAGGCCTCCTCACGCGTGAGCTGGCCGTTGGCGGAATTCGCCGGATCGAGGTACTCAACCACCTTCTCCACCACGGTGGGCACGCTCCAGGAAGCGGCGTCGTCGCGATTGCCGTGACCGGTGTGCAGGATCTTGCCGACGGCCTCGGCGCGCCAGCCGTGCCGGATAAAGTGCTGGGTAAGGGTGACGGCGGCTGGCACCGCTTGGCGAAAGTTCTGCGCGAGACCGTAGATGCCGAGGGAGGTCGAACGGGAGCTTAGGAGTAGGTTGTTGCGCGAGGGGGAGCAGACCGACTGGTTGCAGTAGGCCAGGTCGAAGCGCATGCCGCGGCTGGCGAGCCGGTCGAGGTGCGGCGTCCGCGCCCAAGGATCGCCGTAGGCGCCAAGATTCGGCTTCAGGTCATCAACGCAGATTAGCAAGACGTTGGGCCGCGTTCCGGCGAAGGCGCTCCCGCCCAGCAGCAAGGAGAGCACGAGCAGGCGAGGAGCGGGGAACTTCATGGGGTAAGGCCAGCAGGGGACAACCCAAGGTGGCAACGTCATTGCCCGGCGCCGCGGCCGCTTCCGGCTCGCCTCGGGGGCTCGCCCCGAACCACGCTTCCGCGTCAACCATGAAGATCGTCATTACGGGAGTCACCCGGGGGCTGGGCCGTGCGCTGGTGGAGGAATTAGTCGCGGCTGGCCACACGGTCATCGGCTGCGGCCGCAGTGGTCCGGCCATCTTCGACCTGCGGATGACGCACGGCGCGCCGCACGACTTCACCTGCGTTGATGTGGGCTTGGATACGAAGGTGGCGCTGTGGGCCGCCAAGGTCCTCGAGCACGACGAGCCCCCGGACCTGCTGATCAACAATGCGGCGGTCATCAACCGTTTGGCGCCGCTCTGGGAGCAGGATGACCGCGAGTTCACCCGGCTGGTCGATGCAAACATCCGCGGGGTGCAAAATGTGATCCGCCACTTCGTCCCCGCGATGGTCGCGCGGGACCGCGGCGTAATCGTGAATTTTAGTTCCGGCTGGGGGCGAAGTGTCGCCCCGCAGGTAGCCTCGTACTGCATGTCCAAATGGGCGGTCGAGGGACTGACACGCGCGCTCGCGGCGGAATTGCCCGCTGGGATGGCGGCGGTCCCGCTCAACCCCGGCGTGATCGACACGGAAATGCTCCGCTCGTGCTGGGGCGACGGCGCGGGCGATTACCCACAACCAGAGGCTTGGGCGCGGCGGGCCGCACCCTTCCTCCTAGCGCTCGGGCCCAAGGACAACGGCCAAGCCCTCACGGTGCCGAGCTGAGTCCTTGGCTCCCGCAAGCGACTCAGGCCGGGCGCTCGTCGCCCGGGCGGAACTCCGTCGGAGCAGGGACGCGGATCGTCGCCAGTTCGGTCGGCAGGTTCAGGCTCGGCAGCGCGGTCCGCTCGAACGTTTCCAAGAACCGCTGCAGCCGGTGTTGCCGGCGCTCGCGGGTGAAGAGCGGTTCCTCGCCTCGGGGGGGAAGGGCGAACGGGGTTTGCATGGAGGGTGATCTTCCACTTTGCACAAGGCGTGCCAAAGCGTCACTAATTTGGTAAAGCCTGATGAATAGGAAGTTAGGAAAATTAATGTTTTAAGGACGGGATTCGCGTTGGGGAACTATTCCCAACCGGACCCTAAAACCTAGGGGAGGTTTCCCAACGCAAACGAGAAATTCCGGATGCAGCCTCAGTCACGCCGTCGCGAGTCCAGCACCAGGGTAACCGGACCAGCGTTGACCGAACTGACCTCCATATCCGCGCCAAAGCGGCCCGTCGCCACCGGACGGCACAGACGTTCGGCGGCCAACGCACAAAAGTGCTCGTAGAGCGGCCGCGCAACCTCGGGACAAGCTGCGGGATGGAAGGAAGGCCGGGTTCCCTTCCGCAAGCTCGCCAATAGAGTGAACTGGCTGACCACCAACAACCCGCCGTCGGTGTCCGTCAGGCTACAATCCAACCGACCCACCTCATCCGCGAACACCCTTAAGGCCAGAATCCTCCCGACCATCCAATTCGCATCGTCCACGGTGTCCTCAGCTGCCACGCCCAGCAGGATCAGCAGGCCAGGACCGATGGCACCGGTCTCCTCGCCGCCCACGGTCACGCGCGCCGCAGAGACGCGTTGGAGCACGGCGCGCACGGGATCGCCCTCAGATCATCGGGTGATGCGGTTCGGTCTCCGCCTCGTAATCGATCCCCGGCAAGCCGAAACCGAACAACTTCAGGAACTCTGCACGGTAGCCGGCAATGTCCGTTTCCCGGGCCAGATTTTCAGTGGTAACCCGGGGCCAGATCTCGCGCACGGCTCGCTGGATTTCTGGCCGCATCTCCCAGTCGTCGATGCGCACGCGCCCAGCCTCGTCGCAGCGCGGCGCGCGGTCCCCGAAGAGCTCGGTGGCGAACAGCCGCTGGATTTGTTCGATGCAGCCCTCGTGGCTGCCAGCCGCCTTCATCACCTTATACAGGATGGCGATGTACAGGGGCACCACCGGGATCGCCGAGCTCGCTTGGGTCACGAGAGCCTTGTTGACGGAGACGAAGGCCCGGCCGCCGCCGTTCAGTTTCAGCAGGGAATCGATATTGCGGGCCGCGCGCTCGAGGTCGTTCTTCGCCAGCCCAATGGTCCCGTTCTTGTAGATCGCCCAGGTGACCTCTGGTCCAATGTAGGAATAGGCCACGGATTGGGCTCCGGGGGCGAGCAAGCCTTCCTCCGTGAGGGCATGCATCCAGAGCTCCCAATCCTCGCCGCCCATCACTGCCACCGTATCGGAGACCTCCGCTTCCGTCGCCGGCTCGATCGTCACGTCGCTCACGATGCCCTTATCCGTATCGACGGTCCGATTGGTGTAGGCCTGGCCCACCGGCTTGAGAACCGAGCGATGCACGACGCCGCTGCCGGGATGGGTGCGACGAGGAGAGGCGAGGGAATAGACGACAAGGTCCACTTGGCCGAGCTCGGCACGGACGGTAGCTAGCGTCTGCCGCTTAATGTCGTCGGAAAAGGCGTCACCATTTAGATTGAAGGCCTTGAGCCCCGCGGCGCGGGCGGCGCGCGTGAAGGCGAGGGTGTTGTACCAGCCGGGGGTGGCGGGACGCCCTTCCTCGGAGGGACGTTCAAAGAATACGCCCACGGTGGTGGCGCCGGAGCCAAAGGCCGCGGCGATCCGCGAGGCGAGGCCATAGCCGGTGGAGGCCCCGATCACGAGTACCCGCTTGGGCCCGCGGGCAACGGGACTCTTCGATTTGACGTAGTCGATCCACTCCTGGACGTGCGCCGCGCAGCCCTCGGGATGGGCGGTGACGCAGACGAAGCCGCGAACCTTGGGACGGATAATCATGAAGGAGGCATCCTCGGCGGGGGCCATCGTGTGAGGCAAGTGGGTTTTCCCAGACGGAATTTGGTTGGCGGGCGCAGGGCAGGGGCGTTCGCTCGCAGTTATGTCCCTGCTCACTGAACTGACTCCGGAGGTATCCGCCGGACGGGAACTCACCGCCGCAGAAGTGCACCGGATTGCGGGCGCGCTCGCCGGCGCCGAGGAGACCGATAACGACAAGGGCGCGTTCCTCACCGCCCTCGCGCGCCGCGGAGAAACAGCCGCGGAGGTGGCGGCCTTTGCGGTGGCCTTCCGTGACCGGGCGCGGGATCCGGGGCTTGGCGAATGGTCCGAACGGGCGATCGATATCGTCGGCACCGGTGGAGATCACTCCGGGGGCTTCAATGTTTCGAGCGTGGTGGTACTGGTGCTCGCGAGCGCGGGCGTCCCCGTGATCAAGCACGGCAACCGTGGCATCACCTCCCGCTGCGGGAGTGCGGACCTGCTGGCGGGACTCGGGGTGGACATCGAGGCCGGGGAGGAGCGCCTGCGCCGCGCCCTCCGCGAACTGGGCTTCGCCTTCCTTTTCGCCCCCGCCTACCATCCGGCCTTTCGCCTGATCGCCCCGGTGCGCCGCGCGCTCGCGCAGCAGAGCCAGCGCACCGTATTCAACGTTCTCGGTCCGCTGATCAACCCGGGGCGCCCGGCCCACGCACTCGTCGGCACTTTCTCCCCCAGTCTGGTGCCGGTACTGGCCGGTGCGCTCGACGCCCTCGGCACGCGCGCGGGACTCGTCGTGCACGGTACCATTGCGCCCGGCCGGGGTATCGACGAGCTCACCACCGCCACGGACAATCTCGTCCGCGGCGTGGGCGCGCGGCGAGAGGTGACGGGCACGTGGCAAGCGGCAGACTTCGGCCTTGCGCGGGCGCCGTTCGCCGACCTTGCCGGCGGGGATCTTGCGGAGAACCTCGCCCAGATGGAGAGCTTGCTGGAGGGACGCGCGCCCCAAGGATTGGAGGACACCGTGGTTCTGAACGCCGCCACCGGCCTTTGGTTAACTGGCCGGGTAGATGCGGTACGGGACGGGCTCGAACCGGCGCGCGACCTGCTGCGGGGCGGCGCGGTCCGGCGCAAGCTCGTAGCGGTCCGGGAGTTCTTCCGCGCGTGAGTCGACGCTACTTCGGGACAGATGGGATCCGGGGGCCGTACGGAGGCCCCGTGATAAACGAAGACTTTGCCTTCCGACTGGGCTGGGCGGCGGCCACGTGGTCTCTCTCGACCAACGGGACGGAGGAGGTGCTGCTGGGGCGCGATACGCGGAGCTCCGGACCGGTCTTGCTGACCGCGGTCGCCGCCGGCATTCACGCCGCGGGCCTGCGTCCCTTTTACCTCGGTATCGTGCCCACGCCGGCCGTCGCTCGCGCGGTCCAGACCCGCGACGCCGCGCTCGGGGTCGTGCTGACGGCCTCGCACAATCCTGCCCGCGACAATGGGATCAAGTTTTTCACCCGTAGGGGCCGGAAGCTCACCGACGCCGATGAAGCTGCGATTGAGAGGTATCTATCAGCCGCGCCCGCGCCACGCGCTTTCCCCGCGCCCGAGGAGAGCCCGGCAGCGCAAGCGTACCGCGAATGGGCGGTGAGGCTCGTGCCGGCAGGCGCCTTCGCCGGGTGGCGAATGGTCGTCGACTGCGCTCACGGAGCCACCGTCGAAACTACGCCCGCCGTGCTGCGCCACCTCGGCGCGGAAGTCATCACCCTCGGTGTCACACCGGACGGGGCCAATATCAACGCCGGAGTGGGTAGCGAACACCCGGAGACGCTGCGCGCCACCGTGCTCGCCTCCGGGGCCCGGCTCGGGTTGGCCCACGATGGTGACGGGGACCGCCTCGTCTTAAGCGATGAAACTGGGAGCATGCTCGACGGGGATGATCTCCTTGCCGTGCTCGCTCTCGACGCACTCGATCGCGATGCGCTCCCGGGCCGCACGCTCGTCGTGACCGAGCAGAGCAACCTCGGGCTCGATGCCGCCGTCTCGCGCCACGGTGGCCGGGTGCTACGGACGGCGACCGGGGATCGTCAGGTCATCGCAAGCATGCGGGCGGAAGGGGCCACGCTCGGCGGCGAGACCTCCGGGCACATTGTCTGCGGGGATGTCTCGCCTACCGGCGATGGTTTGGTCGCGGCGTTGCGGGTGCTGGAAGTGATGTGCCGCCGTGGGAAGCCCCTTTCTCATCTGCGACGTCAATGGCAGCGTTTCCCGCAGCGAACCGCCGCGCTCCGCATTCGTGAGCGGCCACCGCTGGCCAGTTTGCCTAATCTATCCGCGGCGATCGCATTCTGGGAAAGTCGCCTTGCCGGGCGCGGCCGGGTCCTCGTTCGCTATTCGGGCACCGAGCCATTGTTGCGCTTGCTCGTCGAGGGGCCAACGGATGCGGAGGTGGCTGCCGGCTTGATCCAGCTGGCGACGGCGGCGCAGGCCGAGGGAATCGGGGCGGACGATTAGGGGCCAAAAAGGTTACAGCTTCCGGACAGTGAGTCGGTTGGGCGGACTCTGCCATTGACCACCGCTAATCCCGCGCCCTTGGTTCTTACCGTATGCCCGAGATTCCCGTCGCTTCCCTGGATCCCCGACATCAGAAGCTGATCGAGAACGCGCGGATCGCGCTGGACCGCGGCAACCTCGAGTACGTCATCGAGGTCACCGAGCAGGTGTTACGCATGCAGCCCGGGTGTCTGCCGGTCCGGAAGCTCCGCCGGGTGGCCCAACTCCGTGCGCATCGCGGCAAGGGCGGTGGCTTCGTCGGTCGGGCGCTCTCCGGCCTTTCCGCCGCCCCCGTGCTTCTAACTGCGGGCAAGAAGGAGCCGGCCCAGATGTTGGCGGCGGCCGAAGGCATCCTGGAGAAAGATCCGACCAGCGTCGGCGCGCTGAAGTTGCTCGCCGAAGCGGCCAAGGGCCTTGGCCTGCCGGAGACGGTGGCCTTTGCGCTGGAGGCGGTCCGGGAACAGGACCCGTCTAACCGGACCAACCTACTTGCTCTGGCGGAAGCTTGGCTGGCCGCGGGCAAGCCCGCCGAGGCGCTGAAAGTGGCGGATGACATTCTCCGCGACCGACCGGCCGATGCTGATGCTCAAAACCTGATGCGAAAGGCCTCAGTCGCCCAGACCGTCGGTAAGCATAAGTGGGACGACCAGGCGTCGTTCCGAGACAAATTGCGCGATGAGGCGCAGGCCGTCTCGCTCGAGCAGGCAGCAAAGATCGTTACCGGCGACACGATGGGCAGCCGACTGCTGGAGGAGGCCCTCGCCCGCGTCGCGAAGGAGCCCAATAATCTGAATCACTACCGCACGGTGGCTCAGGCCTACCGGCAGATGGGCGACCTCGACGAGTCGCTCGCTTGGGTTCGCAAAGCGCGGGAACAGCCAGCCGGTCGGGCCGATGCCGCGCTGGAGAAACAAGAATCTGAACTGGCGACCGCGGTGATCGAGCAGCACACGAAGGCTGCCGAGGCCGCCGTGGCCGCCGCCCCCGGGGACGCCGCCGCTCGGGCTCGACTCGAGGCCGCCCGCAAGGAGCTCGCGGACTTCAAGCTCACCGAATCCCGAAGGTATGTGGAGCGCTACCCGAATGACTACCCAGCCCGCTTCGCGCTGGGGGGATTACTGCTCGAATCCGGTCAGGTCGACGCCGCGATCGCCCAGTTCCAGCAGTCGCAAAAGGGGCCCGCCGTCCGCGTCAACTCGCTCGTCGGCCTCGGGCGCTGTTTCAAGACGAAGCGTCTCTTCGATCTCGCCGTCACGCAGCTCACGCTCGCGAAGAACGAGCTCACGACGATGGATGACGCCAAGAAGGAAGTCATTTACGAATTGGGGGCCTGCTACGAGGCGATGGGTAAAGCGGACCTCGCCATCGAGGAGTACAAGGTAATCTACAGTGAGGACATCGGCTTTCGGGACGTTGCTGACAAAATCAACGCTTTCTACGCGAAAGGTTGAGGGCCTTCCGCAACCTTTCCCGGGAACTCACGGCGCTGGCTGGCGCCCCCGATCCGCGAGCAACACCGCCGCGGCCATGCTCAGCAGGCTGAGCAGCAGAGGACCCGGCTCGGCGCTTTCCCCGAAAAGCAGCAGGGAGGCGGCCACTCCGAGGGGTACCTTGGCGTTGTTCATTACTGCGAGGGTGCCGGTAGCGCACCGGCGGGCCCCCGCATTCCAGAGGTAGAAGCCTAAACCCGAAGCGACGAGCCCCAGGTACGCCATCGTTAAAAGCTGGGCGACTTCCAAGCGGGGTGGGAGAGGTTGTCGGGCGATCAAAAGTAGCGCGGGCAACATTCCGCCGAAGTAGAGTAAGCCCATGATCGCATGGTCTGGAACGGCGGGGCGGGCCCGGCTCCAGCCGCGATAGGCCAGCTGGCCAGCCGCGAACGCGAGATTGGCCCCTTGGACTAGCAGGACCCCACGCAGCGTTACCGAAAAATCCGTTGCTCGGTGCACCAAGACGGCGGCACCCGCAATCGCGAGCAGAGACGCCCCCAGCGCCCAAGGCCGGAGGCGCCGCTCCCGCAGGTCAGCTAAGAGCGTCACAAAGAGCGGCGTGGTCAGGGTGAACAGCGCCACCTCGTGCGCCCGCAGGTGCCGGAAACTCTCTAGATACAGGACGTACATCACCCCGAACTGGAGCGCACCGATGCCGGCGAGGGCCGCGGCATCGCGTAGGCCCAGAGTCCGCGGACGCACGAATGGCAGGAAGACAAGCGCCGCCAGCCCGAGCCGCGCCGCGGTCACCCAAGCCGGATCTACTCCGGCTAGGTAGCGCTTGATCAGCCCAAACGAGCAGGCCCAGATCAGCGAGGCGAGCAGCAGGGCCGGCATCGCGAGTCAGACGCGGAAGAGGGCGCCCAAGCGACGTCCGAGCAGCAGCGAGAGCCCCGCGATGGTCACCCCAAGGAAGACCATGGCCCAAACGCCCAGCGCACTGGCGATAAACTTCCCGTCCCCCAACAGCTGAAACAGTTCGAGGATCGCCTTGGTGATCGGGTAATAGGCCTGCTTCTGCGCTAGGATGAGCGAGTCGCTCACCTCGAGCATCGCGAACGCGAAGGCCAGCAGCCCGCCCGCAATCAGGTTTGCGGCGATGAGCGGGAGAGTGATTTTGATGGTGGCCTTTAGGGGCGGGCAACCGAGGTTCTGCGCCGCCTCCTCGAGGGTTTCACTCGTCTGCTGGAAGCCGGCCGCGGCCGAGCGGACCACGTACGGCAGCCGGCGCACTGAGTAGGCAATGATGAGTAGGATGGTCGGATCCCGCGTCGGATTGAGGAAGGAGAAGAAACGTCCGTCCTGCGCCATCGCCAGATAACCGAAGGCCAGTACCAGCCCGGGCACCGCGAGGGGTAGCATCGCGAGGAAATCCAGCACCTGCCGCCCGGCGATCCGGCTGCGCACGACCACGTAGGCGATCGCCACCCCAAGAACGATGTCGATTACCGCGGAAATGCTCGCAAAGCGCAGACTGTTCGCGATGGCGGAAACTGTGAGGTCGTGGCCCAGCGCCAGCTCGAAGTTCTCCAGCGTGTAGCGGGTGGGAAGCACCGAACCATACCAGTCCTCCGCGAACGCCACCAGAATCACGCCCAGATGGGGCAACACCGCCACGAAGGTGATCCCGGCGAACAGGCCGGTGCAGAGCCAGGCGCGCGCCGCCGGTAACGCCCGCGCGCCGCCGGACGACGTCGCCTTGGCCATCATCGCGTGGCTAGACCGGCCGAACAGCAGCTTGCTTACCGCATAGAGGCCAACGGAGGCGAGCAGCATCACAGCCACCAACGCGAAGGGCAGGGGATTCATCCCGATGTCCTTCAACCCGTGGTAAATCTGCACGCTGGTCACGCGGTCGTAGTCGAACACGAGCGGCGTCCCTAGTTCGGTGAAAGCCCAGATGAAGACGATGGTGCCTCCCGCAAACAGTCCGGGCCGGATCAGCGGCAGGGTGATCCGCCGGAAGCGCCGTATCCCCGTGCAACCCAGATTCTGCGCCGCCTCCTCCATCGCCGGATCCACGTTTGCCAGCGCGGCCACCGCGTTCAGGTAGATGATCGGGTACAGGGAAAGAGCCTGCACCGCCGCGATGCCCCAGAACTGGTGGCGCGCGAACCAATCGATCGTCGCTCCGGGCTCCAGCAGCCCCGCCAGTTGCAGCAGGCAATTCAGGGCCCCGTACTGCCCGAAGATCTGCTTGATGCCAATTGCCCCGACGAACGGCGGCAAGATCATCGGTACCAAGATTAGCGCCCCCAGTAGGGGCTTGCCCGGGAACCGGAATCGGTCACTCACCCACGCTAGAGGCAGCGCAAGGCCGAGCGCGAGGAACGTGGTGGTTGCCGCCAGAAGCAGCGAGTTGCCCAAGGCCCCGACGTGGTGTGGGTCCGCGAGGATCGCACCGAGGTAAGCGAGGGTAAAGCGGCCGTCCGCATCCACAAATCCACCGCGCAGGATCTGCAGCACCGGCCAGAGAAAGAATGCCCCGAAGAAGAGGGCCGTGGAGGCGAACACGAAGCGGGCGAAACCCTGCGACATCGCGCGGAATCTGGGCCCCGCCCCGCGGCTCGCGCAAGGGGGAAGTGGCCCGCGGCTGAGGCATTTTCTCCTCGCCGCGCCCTCCGCGCCTCGGAAAGTTCCGTCCGATGACGCGCCTGATCTCGTTCTGCCGGCTGTTCCTTTGCGCCCTAGGTCTGGCCAACCGGCCCCTGCCCGCGCAAGTCACCGAGACCCCGTATACCGTAGCGCCTGGCCGCGTGCTGCTGGAGGTCGATGGGGTGCGCTTGAAGGTCGGGCAAACCGATGCCGACGGCGGCACGGTGAATGCCCTCGCGGTCGGCTCGTCCCTCCTCACGACCGGCCTCACCCGTTCCCTCGACCTTCAGGTCGGCGTAGATCTGTTTCTACGCCAAACCGCCTCCCTTGGCGGGCGCCGCGATTCAGACGCCGGAATTGGGGACGTCAGCCTCCGCACGAAATGGACCTTCTGGCGCCTGAATTCCGGGGCCGCCGCGCTCGCGCTGATCCCCTACGTTCGCCTGCCCACGTCGACCGCCGGGCTCGGTAGCGAGCGGATCGACGGCGGCCTGATCTTGCCGTGGTCGAGCGAGGGGCCCGCTGGGATCGTAACCGGGGCGATGCTCCATTGGGACAGCGCCTCGAGCGTGGACGGCCGACGGCACCGCTGGAGCGGAGCGGCCTTCATCCGGCGTGACCTCTTCCGGCTGCTCTCCGCATACGCCGAAGTCACCGTGGACGCGGAGTCCGGCCCGAGGTCAGCGCGCGAAGGCACGCTCGGAGCCGGGGCCTTGCTACGGCCCTGGGGGGGGCTGGAGATCGATTACCAGATCCAGCGCGGGTTGAACCGCCGAGCGCCCGACTGGATCCACACGCTGCGCTTTAACTGGGAGTGGTGAAGCCTCGCCGGCTCAACCAGCCTCGACGGGAGCCACCCAAATCTTTCCCGCGGCGGCTAAGCTAAGGGCAAAGGGCTTGCTCCGCAGGCGCCGCAAGGTGACCAGCCCCGCAGGCAGATTGCGATCGAGCACCTGCGCCACCGCACCGGGCCGGAGTCCGTGCGCCTCCGCAAAGGTCAGGAAGTCGGCCGTCTGGTCCGTCACCCGCACCACGCGAAGGGAGGCCTTCGTCGCGCAGCTGGCCAAGGTGGCGTACACGGCCGAACTCAGGGTGCCTTCCACGCTGGGGATCGGATCGCCGTGCGGATCGGTCGCCGGATGCCCCAGGAGCGCGTCCAGCCGGTCGAGCACGGCATCGGAGATGGCGTGCTCCAACTGCTCCGCCTCCGCGTGCACCTGAGCCCAATCCATCTTGAGCACGTTGACCAGAAAGGTTTCGACGAGACGGTGCTTTCGCAGCACGTTGAGAGCGACCCGGCGGCCCTCCACCGTGAGGCGCAGCCCGCGCCGGGGCTCGTGCAAGACCAGGCCGGAGTCCGCTAACGCCTTAACCATTGTCGTGGCTGTCCCCGGCACCACCTGGAGGGCCGTCGCCAGTTCCCCCATCGGCACCAGGCCGTCCGGGGAGCGTTGCGCCAGCAGCAGCGTGTGCTTCAGGTAGTTCTCCACCGCGATCGTGGCCATTCGTCGAGCGTAGGCACACGGGTTTGAACCTGCCAAGGATGGATTTTGACAAATCAAAATAGATCCTTTGGGTCATTGTATGGTCACAGCTCGCCAGCAATCGTTCGCCGTGGGGAGGTGGTCTTGAACCCCGCGCTGTGGGCGCTCCTGCTCCTCGTTTTGGCGGTGATCCTCGTTTGGCCGCGCTGGGGGCTGCTGGCTTGGTGGCGCGGCCAGCGCGAGCGGCGGGAACGGGAGCTGCGGGAGGATGCGCTCAAGCATCTACTGAAGTGCGAGGCCGAGGGTACGACGGCCTCGCTGCTGAGCCTCGCGGGGGCGCTGCGGGTGGGGGATGGAGCCGCTGCCGCGCTCATCGCGGAACTGGAGCGCGGGGGGCTGGCCGTGGTGGCGGGCAGCCGGCTGCAGCTGCAGCCGGCCGGCCGGGAGATCGCCCTGCACGTGGTGCGCTCGCACCGACTCTGGGAAAGCTACCTAGCCGAGCGCACCGGCGAACCGGAGGCGCGCTGGCACCGGCTTGCGGAGCGGGCGGAGCACCGGCTCACACCCGCCGAGACCGCGGCTCTCGCCGCGAAGCTGGGGCATCCGCTCTACGATCCGCACGGGGATCGGATTCCGGCCTCGGGCGACGGGTTGGCCGCCGAGACTGGCGCCAGCTTGGAGGAGTTTTCCGCGGAACAGCCCTTTCAGATCCATCACATCGAAGACGAGCCCGAGACCGTCTACGCGCACCTGCTGCGCCTCGGGCTGCGCCCCGGGATGCGCGCGTACATTGTATCTCGAAAAGACGCACAGATCCAGCTGTGGGCGGACGGGGCCGAATACTCCCTCGGCCCCGGGATGGCCCGCCAGCTCTCGGTGCGGCCCCTCCTCGGGGTGACCACCGCTGCCCTGCGCGGGGAGTGCTTCCTGCATGAGTTGCCGGCCGGCGGCCGGGCCCGCCTCCTCGGC
Source organism: Opitutaceae bacterium (assembly GCA_005786775.1). Lineage (GTDB taxonomy): Bacteria > Verrucomicrobiota > Verrucomicrobiia > Opitutales > Opitutaceae > ER46. The sequence continues at coordinate 529 of SYDD01000261.1, read as the reverse complement.
CTGACGGGCGCCTGCCGGGGGGCCGAGCGACGCCGTTTACTGGATCTTGGTTTCGTCCCGGGCTCGCTGGTGGAAAGCGCGCTCACGGGGCCCGGCGGCGATCCGACCGCCTATCAGGTGCGCGGGAGCCTAGTGGCCCTGCGTCGGGAACAAGCCCGTTATGTACGGGTGACCCCCCTGCCGGGAGGTGCCCCGTGAGTACGCCTCTCTCCTCATCCCCGGCGGCGGCCTGCGCCGATTGTGGCGTCTACCGCGCCGCCCGCCTGCACAAACTGGGCTTGCAGCCGGGTCCTTGGGATCACGTGGTGGCTCTCGCGGGCAACCCCAACACCGGGAAGAGCACCGTCTTCAACGCCCTGACCGGCCTCCGCCAGCACACCGGTAACTGGCCGGGCAAGACCGTGGCACGCGCCGAGGGTGGGTTCCAGTATGCAGACCGGCGGTACCAACTGGTCGACTTGCCGGGCACCTATTCCCTGCTTTCCACCAGCCCGGACGAGGAGATCGCCCGCGACTTCATCCTGTTTGG
>SYDD01000260.1 GCA_005786775.1 Opitutaceae bacterium | reverse complement strand
TTGGGCTGAGTTGGGCAGGGTTAGGGCGTCCTGCGCCCGGGCCGCGGTCGAGATAAATCGAACCCGCGCGGGCACATTCTGCCGGGCTCTGAGGAAGCACCTTTCGTGCCACGCCCGCCGGAAAATGGTGGGAAATTGGGGGTGCGTAAACGGAACCGAGGGCGGAAGGACGGGGGACGGCGGGACGGAGGGGCGAGAGACAGAGAGACGGAGGGATGTGGATTGGTGTAGCCGGGGCGCGCCGCCCCGGTGGCGGGGGACGGGAACGCCTTTCGCGCTGCCCTCTTTCCCGTGGAGAATCGGCTCCGCGGGCCGGTGTTTTCGGCTTCCCGGGCCGGGGCGACGCGCCCCAGCTACACCAGACCACGTGGCGCCCGAGTGGGTCCGTACTTCCTGGGCCCGGTGCAGCCGGGGCATCCTGCCCCGGACGAAGGGTCCGAAACCCAGGAGCCGTAGCCTTCCCGGCTTCCCTTTGACGGCACCCCGCGGGCAGGCATCTCCGTCGCGCCGACCGGGCAAGGATTGCCCGGCTACACCAGTCCGGCGGAAGTTGAGACGATCGCGCTAGCTTCCAGAGCTCCGGCCTTGGCGCAACGCGGCCGCGCCATCGGCCCGGAGGAATCCATCGACAACCTGGGCGGGAGGCACCTTTGCTCGGGCATGGTCAAACTCGAACCCAACCTTCGCCTTGGTCCGCGATGAGCGTCCGGCGCAACGCCCGGATCGTCGCCCTGGGCGGGGCCTTCGCCCAGTTGGCCTTCGGGTTGCGGGGGATCGTCGTCGCCCGGCTGATCGGTCCCGAGAACATGGGCACTGTCGCCGCGTTCTTTGTTCTGCTGGCGGTGGTGGATGCGTTTGGCCCACTCGGGGTCGACGCGTTCGTGGCCCAGCGGGGGCCGATGCCCCCATCGGGGGTGCTTCGCACCACCCATGCCATCGCGGTGGTTCGCGGGCTCGTGGGCGCCCTCCTGCTCTTGGCGGCGGCACTCCCGTTCGCCCGCAGCATGGAGACGACGGAGGCGCTCGCCGGGTTTCTTACCCTGGCGCTGGTGCCGGTCCTCCGGGGATTCATCAGCCATGGCGTCTACCTTCAGCCCCGCTTGGCGCGGGCGCGGGCGGCCGCCGCCCAGCAGCTTTGGTCGCAGGGCATCGGCTTCCTGCTGGGGGTCGCCATTGCCTGGTGGACCGGAAACTGGTGGGCGGCGGTCGCGTTCATGGTCGGCCAGACTCTCGTCCAGGTCGCGGTCTCCCACCTGTATGCGGCGGTGCCGTGGCGCCTGGGCTTCGATGCCGGAGTGGCGCGGGCCAGCCTTGCCTTCGGCTGGCCGCTCTTCCTCTCGGCTCTGGCGGTCGTGGTATCCCGGCAGGGCGATCGGCTGCTGCTGGGGATGGCCCCGGGCTGGTTCGGCGCCAGCTATGACAAGGCGGAGCTGGGCCGCTATGCCGTGGCGGCCACGGCCGCTTTTCTCCCCCTGCAGGTCTCACGGCAGTTGATGCGCAATGCTTTCCTGCCCTGGATGATCGCGGAAGTGGAGGCCGCTGAGGTGCTGCGCCGCCGCCGCATCACACTGATCTGTTGCGGCCTCGCGGCGCTCGCCTTCGCGGCCTTCGCCGCCTCGGTCGCCGGGGGGCTGCTGGGCCTTGTGGTGGGCCCGGGTTTCGGGGATCTCACGCTGCTGGTCGCCGCCCTCGGCGCGGCGCAGGCCGTCCAACTGCTCCGGCTGCATGCCGAGGCGGTGGCGCTCGCCGCGGGGGTCACGGCGGAGGTGATGATCGGGGAGGCGGTGCGCCTGCTCTGCCTGATGCTCGCCCTGCCGGTGGTGATGCTCGGCTGGCGGATCGAATGGCTCGGGGTCGCCGCGATTGCCGGTGAACTGATTGCCGCGGCGGTGAGCGAGGCACGCCTAAATCGCCGCGGGCTGGGTAACGGCCGGGCGCGTTACTCCGCCACCCTTTGGGCCCTCGGGGTCGTCGTGGTCGCGGGGGGCTGCGCGTTGCTCGGCCCCCGCTGGGGCGGCTGGGTGCTGTTGCTTGCCGGGACGGGTGCCGCCGCGCTCGGGGCTCTGGCGGTCCGCCGCTGGCAGCCGGAGTTCTGGGCCCAGATTCTCCGCTTTGTGGACCTGGTCCGCCGGGGCCGGCCTGATGCCCCGCCGGAGGATCAGCCCGGGCAGGCCTGAACCGGGTGGAGGCCGGCCGTGGCGCTGCCGCCTAGTCGACCTGATACAGGTGTAAATTCTCGTCCGTGATCGCGCCCGTGAAGGCCGCGAGGAAGGTGACGCCCGCCGGAAGTCCCGCTTCAGCCTCCAGCGGCCGATCCAATACCAGCACCACCCGCTGGCCTTCCTTCCGGGGCAGTTCGCGGGCCGCCGCCACCAACTCCACCTCAGTCACCTCCGCGCTCCGGGCGCGATTCCAGATGACATAGGAGCCCCAGCGCCGCGACTGCGGATAGTAGATTTGCCGCTGGACCGAAGAGCCCAGCAGGGCCGACGCGATGAAGTCCCGGTGCCCGACCAGCAGGCTGTCGCCGTGCCCGTGACGCTGGAGATGCTCCGTGACCGCGGCCGCGCGGGAGAACGGTCGGCGCCACTCCGTGACGGAGAGCGTAGCGGCCGCGAGCGTGTGCAAAGCGAACAGCAGGGTCAGGCTGGCGCCCAGGATCCCGCCCCAGCGGCTGGCCTCCGGGGCCGGACGCACCTTGCCCGCGGCGAGGGAATCGGCCCGCTGCAGCCAGACGGCGAACACCAGGCAGAGGTAGAGCAGCCCATGGTGCCGCGCGGAGCCGCTGAACTTGAAATGGAAGAAGGCCAGCAGCGTCCCGGTGCCGAGCGTCAGGAACACCAGGGCCGGCCGGTGCCGCCGGAGGGCGGCCGCGGCCCAAAGCAGGTAGAGCGGTACGCCGGCGTAGAACAAGAGCTTCACCGCCGCGGGACGATCCCCGATCAGCCACGGATTATTCCAGTTTCGCGCCAGCGGCAGGTAGCCGCCGACCAAGGCGCGCGCCGTCTGCCGCACCTCCTCATAAAGCGTCGGATTTGCCCCGGCGATCTCCGGCCCCGCCGCGTCCGCCGGCGGCATGGCCTGCAGCAGGGCGGTGACGGCGCCGAGCGTCACCAGCGCGCAGCCGGCGGAGAAGGGCAGTCTCGCCACCGGAGGGTTTGAACCTCGGGTGCCGGGCCAGAACCTTTCGGCCACCAGGGCGCCGAGCAGGGCCCCCGCCAAAATGATGCCCAGCACATGCGCGTGGCAGAGTAGCGCCAAGCTGACCGCCACGAGCGGAAAATGCGTCCTCCGGTGCGGGTACAGGCAGCCGAATACCGTCAGCAGCAGCAGGCAGAGTCCGTAGTTCCGGGATATGACCGCGTACTCGTAAAACGGGAAATAGCCGAAGCAGAACAGGACCTTCTGCAGCCGGCTGAAGGGCGCCCAGCGGACGAACAGATAGACCGTCGCGGTGGCGAGCAGCAGGTGCAGGACCTGCATCGCCACGGGCGTGGCGAAAATCCGCGTCAGCGGCAGCAGCAGCAGATGCCAGAGGGCCGGATGGCCCTCATATTTCATGTTGGCCAGCAACTCCGGCACGGAGGCGCTGTCCCGCGCCAGCAACCACGCCTGCACCTCATCCCGCCACAGCTCGTGGTGGAACATCACCATCCCTCCGAGCAGGAGGAACACGCAGGCGACGAGCGCGGGGAGAGGATCGCGTTTCACGCGGGGTACAGGGGCGGAGCGGAGGAAAGGTGCGGACGCGGTGGACCGCAAGCAACGCTGGCGCGGACCGGCCGCGGCCCCGCTCAGGCGGTGGGCGGCTTTTCCGAGGAAAGGATATCCCGGGCCCGCCGCTGGCGTCCGGGCTGCAGCACCTGCTGCTCGTGGTAGGACCTTTCGGTGTTCACTTCCCAGGGATCGATCCCGGGCTGGCCAAGCAGGGCCCGCGCCGAGTGGAGTCCGGCGAGCATCGAGTGATCCTGGTTGTTGTACCGGTGCATCCCATTGCGGCCCGCCGTGTGCAGGTTGCGGAAGCTCCCGGTGAAATAGGCCCGCAGGGTGTCCACGTGCCCGCGGTACGCCGCATCGTAGACGGGATAGGCGTTCAGTTCCCGCACCACGTGGCCGTCCCCCAGATCCTCCGCGCGCAACAGCCCCAGCGCCACGATTTCCCGCTTGGCCAACGCGATGAGGTCGGCGTCCGCCCGGGCCCACAGGTCGTCCCCGCGCGAGCAGAAGTACTCCATGCCCAAGGTGGTCCCGTTGCCCGGCGCGACCAGCTCCGGCGACCAGTTGCGGAAGTTTTGGATCCGCCCCACGCGGACCTCCGGGGAATGAATGTAGATCCAGTTGTCGGGGAAGACGTCCGCCTGCCGGCAGGTGAGCGCCACGATCAGGAAGTCCCGGTAGCGCAGCCCATCCGCGGCCGCCAGCACCGCCGCCGGGGGCAACGGGTCCAGCTGCCGCGCCAGCACCGACAGCGGCATCGTGGAAATCACCCCGTCCACGGTCACGGTGTGGGTCCCGCCCGCGTCCGCCACCTCGATCGCGCTGACCCGCCCGCCGGCATGGCGGAGCTTGGTCACCCGGGTGCTGGTGACGACCTGGCCCCCGCGCTCGCCGACCTTGCGCGCCGCGGCTTCCCAGAGCATCCCGGGCCCGAGGCGAGGATAATCGAAGGTCTTGATCAGGGACTTCACCTTCCCGCTGTTGCGCAGGGCGTTCATCACCGCGGAGAAGAAACTCAGCCCGTGGATCCGCTGGGCGGCCCAGTCGGCGCGGATCTCCGTGCAGGGGATGCCCCACACTTTCTCGGTGTAGGTCTTAAAAAAGGTCCGGTACAGGCGGTCCCCGAAGCGGTTGCGCACCCACTGAGCGAAGGACTCCTCCGGCCGCTCCGGCTGCACCTGCGCCCGCACATAGCTGCACACCATCAGGAAGCTCTCCAGCAGCCCCAGGTTGGCGAGGGTGTTGCGGATCTGCAGCGGGTACTGGAAGAACTTGCCGTTGTAAAAGATGCGGGAGGCGCGGGGCACCTTCAGCATCGGCTCATCCATCATTTCCAACCAGAGCTGCTGCACGTCCTCGCTCTGGGTAAAGAAGCGGTGGCCCCCGATATCCAGCCGGTTGCCGTTCCAGACGTGGGTGCGCGAGATGCCCCCGAGGTACGGCGACGCTTCCAGCACGAGCGGGGCGCTCCCGTGGCGGACCAGTTCGAAGGCCGCGGTCAGGCCCGCGGGTCCGGCACCGACGACGGCGCACGGCGTGTGGACAGGAAGCTTCATCGGCGGGACGAGTGGGACCGAATTATTGGCCTCCCATTCGGGGCCATCCCGGGGCGGAGCTCAACGCGGGTCGCTACGGAGCCGGCCCAGTAGAAACCCCACCGTGGCACCGGCAAAGTACAGCCAGTGCAGCGGCACGGACCCCACCGCCAGTGCCCACCCGCCGGTGCGCCCCAGAAAGCGATAAAAAGGAAGGTTCCGGGTCACCGCTGCCCCCAGCAGCAAGGCCCCCGCGGGCACGCCCGGCCGCCACAGGCTGCCCAGCGCCAGCAGGGCGCCGCCCCCGCAGACGAGCGCGGCGTTCACGCGGGACGCGTGGTCGATGTTCAGATCGTTGTCCAACCGCCCCTCCCGGCGCAGCAGGCGCTTCCACGGGATCGCCCGCCGGCCGATGTCGGTCACGATCAGGTCGCGCAGCTGCCAGCGTTTCAGGTGCTTCACCTGCCAGGTCGCCTCCAGCCGGATGCGGTGTCCGGCCCGGCGCAACCGGTAGCCGAGCTCGATGTCCTCCACCGAGGGGATGCGATAGGCCTCATCGAAGCCGCCGATGGCTTCGAACGCGTCGCGTCGCACCGCGCCGCAACCGGCCCAGAAGGTCTGCGCCTCCGTCGCCCCGCGCTGGTGGGTGTAGTGGTGGAGGAGGTTGCGGTAGCGGGAAACGAGGCCCGGTGCCGCCGGGGCGGCATCGTAGGAACCGATGATCGCCGCTGCTTCCGGGTGCGGTGCCCAGAGGGCGGTGAGCCGGGCCAGATGGTCGGCCGGCAGCAACGTGTCCGAATCCGCGAAGACCAGCACCGCCCCGCGGGAAGCGCGCACGCCGGCATTGCGGGTCGCCGCGACGCCGGGCGCAGCGGGGCAGGCAAGGGCCGTGAAGCTTCGCCGCGCGGCGGCGGCCAGCACCGCCGGATCGGCGCCATCCACCGCGACAATCACCTCCCCGGGCGCGGGATCTAGACGCGCGATGTGGTCGAGGCACGCCTCCAGCATCGGTCCGCCCCGGTGCGCGGGCACGATCAGGCTATAGTCAGCGACGACGGGCATCGACGGATTCCGAGCGCACGAGGCGAGACAAGGCAAGCGCGGGCGCGGGCGCTGCCTGTCGGGGCAGACCCCCAGAGGAGAGCCACAAAAGGCGCAAGGGGCGCTGGGCGCGGACGACGCTGGCGGTGGCGTCCATAGACGCCGTGTAGATTTCAGGGCGAGCGCTCGGAACGGAGGGCTTCAAACCCCTGCGCCGAGACCTTCGGTTCCGCACGGCTGCGCGCTCGGAAACACCTTGGCTCGAGCCCCCGCCCGAGTGGCTGCCGCACCCCAGCCCCGCGGCGTCTATAGACGCCACGCACGGCTTGGATCGCGGATGGATCCTCTTGCGTCTTTTGTGGCTCAACCCCTCCGCGGATAGCCGCGGTGTGGCTCCGCGGGCCGGTGTTTCGGGACGCATGACCGGGCCTGCCCGCGGAAGCCTTGGCGAAGCCGGGGCGACGCGCCCCAGCTACATCAGACCGATTCCTGCGGCCACCTGCCCATCATCGGCTCCGCCGATGCCCGCATCGGGAACGTCGATTGGTTGGAATCCGCGGCGGCTGGTAATCTCGCCTCACCCCCGCGAAGGACGGCCTCTCCGCCGCCCCGGTTCGGGGGAAACCAACCAACGAAAGGAAAACGCAGATGAACCTGAACGTCAGCCAACCCAAGGCGCGCGTGCCGCGCGTCCCCGGTGCCCGGCCCCGCCGACCCGGTGAAACCCGCGCCCGCCTCACGCGAGTCGCCCACCACCTCGTCGACCTCGTCGCCGAGCTCACCCCG
>SYDD01000259.1 GCA_005786775.1 Opitutaceae bacterium | reverse complement strand
CAGCCGCGCCCCGTCGGGGCCGAACACGCCGACCTCGCCCGTCCCCTCCGCGAGCAGGGCGTGGAGCTCGCCGGTCTCCCCGTCGTAGGCGAGGGGTCCGGCCGCGGCTTCCGCGAGGCGGAGCTCACCCCGGCGCCGGCCTGCTAGGTCGTGCCGGGAGATGGTGCGGCCATCCGCCGCCAGCACCACCAGCTCGTCCCGGACCGCGTCGAACGCGAGGCCACGGGCACCGGTGGCGACGCCCTCGAGGGTCAGGCGCCGCATCGGCCGGCCAAGGCGGGTGTGCTCCGCCACCTCGCCGGCGGAACCGGCGAGCAGGAACAGGTGCCCGTTCCGCGGCCGCACCGCGAGGTCGCCGCCGCCGCCGGCGCCCGGCAGCTCCAGCTCACGCTTCAGGCCCCGGGCCGGGCGGTCCACGACCCGGATCCGATCGCCGGGCGCGAGGCGCAGGAAGAGGTGGTCGGTGAAGGGGTCATACGCGAGGCCGGTCACGCGCTCACCGGGCGCGATCAAGCTTGGGACCGCGTCGGCGCCCAACGGGCCGAGGTCTGCCACGCGTTCCGGCTGCCCGGGCACGAAGGCGTAGCGATGCAGCGGGCCGGGCGTGGCGCAGCCGGCGACCAGCGCGAGCGCGAGCCCCGCCGCCGCCCGGGCGACGAGGGCTTTTCGCGTTGTCATCCGCGACGCCCCGGAGGTGATTGGCGGAATGAAGGTCGCGTTCATCAGTGGCACGAGCATCGTCAACTCACCCTTGTTCTCGGCTTGGCCGGTGGAGACCGTCGAGACCAAATACGGCCCCGTCTCGTTCCGGCGGCGCGGCGACCACGTGCTGCTCAACCGCCACGGCTTTGGCGTGCCCCTGCCCCCGCACGCCATCAATTACCGCGCCAACATCGCCGCGATCGCTGACCTCGGCTTCCGCCAGGTGCTCTCGCTCAACTCCGTCGGTTCTCTCCGCCCGGAGCTGCCGCCCGGGACCCTTGTCTCGTGCTCAGACTACGTCGCGCTCCAGCAGGGGCCAGCCACCTACTTTGACACCGAGCTGCGCGGGGGAGCCCCCGGCATCGCCAACGACTTGATCCCCCGCCTCGTGCGGGAGTTGGCCCCCGAGTTTGTCATCCACCCGGGCAAAGTCTACGTGCAGATGCGGGGCCCGCGCTTTGAAACCAAGGCCGAGGTCCGCATCATCCGCGCCTGGGGTGATGTCGTCGGGATGACCGCGGCGCACGAGGCGGACCTTTGTGTCGAGCTTGGCCTCGGCTACAACAGCCTCGCCCTCATCGACAACTACGCGAACGGCCTCGAGGGCACCTCGATCGACTTCGACGCTTTCCGGGCGCTGGTGCGTGAGAACCAGGCGCGCGTCAATCGCCTCTTCATCCGCCTGCTCGAGCTACTCGGCCCGAATTTCCCCGCTGCTGGGTAGTTCTACGGCCGGGCGGGCGACAAAACCTCTTTGCCCGCCGTCGTGGCCCCAGCCAGGCTTACGGGATGAGTGATTTCGTCGCGGCCCCCCGGATGGAGCAGGCGCGGTTGGTTTTGGACCGCCTCCGCGCGAACATGCGCGAAACCATCCGCGGCAAAGACGGGGTTATCGACCTCGTTCTCACCGGCCTCGCCGCGGGCGGACACGTCCTGCTCGAAGACCTTCCCGGCGTCGGCAAGACGACTCTCGCTTACTCGCTCGCACGCTCGATGGACTGCACGTTCTCCCGGATTCAGTTCACCAGCGACCTGCTGCCCGGCGACGTGACGGGCGTGGCGGTCTATGACGAGACGATGCGGACTTTCGTCTTCAAGCCGGGCCCGGTTTTCGCCCACATCGTGCTCGCGGACGAGATCAACCGCGCGACCCCTAAGACGCAGTCCGCCCTGCTCGAGGTAATGGATCGCGCCCGGGTGAGCGTCGACGGCCAGACCCACGCGGTGGGATCGCCGTTTATGGTCTTCGCGACGCAGAACCCGCTCGACTTCGAGGGCACCTTCCCGCTGCCGGAGAGCCAGATGGACCGCTTCCTGCTCCGACTGCGGATGGGCTACCCCGACCCAGCCGACGAGCGCGAGGTGCTCCGCCGGGCCCGGGGGGGCTACGACGCGATCGCGCTCAACCCGGTTGCGAGCCGCGAGGAGGTCTTGGAGCTGCAGGCGCTAGTAGGGGAGGTCTTCGTGGAAGACACAGTCCTCGACTACATGCTGCGGCTAGTGGGCGCGACGCGTGCGGAGCCGGAATTCCGCCATGGCGTGAGTGTGCGGGCCGGAGTGGCCCTGCGGCAGGCGGCCCAAGCGCGGGCGCTGGTCGCAGGGCGTGACTTCGTGCTGCCGGAGGACGTGGCCGCCCTCGCGCTGTTCGTGTTCGCGCACCGGCTCGCGCCCTTGCGCCCGTCGGGTGCCCCGGCCGAGGATACGCGCGCCGTCGAGGCGGCGCTCCGCCGGATCTTGGCCGAGGTGGCGCGCCCGGAGTAATGTATCGTGGGTCCCGAGGCTCAGATCCCCGGGGGGGAAGGTTGGGAAGGCCCGAGGGGTACCAACCGGCGGCCCGGCTTCACTTGGCGCCGCCTGCTTTGGTCGCTACTGTGTCCGGCGCGGGGTAATCGCGTCGTGCCCACGCCGCCCGGCGCCGTGCTGGGGGTGTTGTGCGCCGGCCTCATCGCGGCCGCTTACGGCTCGGCCAGCAATATCCTGTTCATCACGGTCGCGTTGCTCCTCACCAGCCTCGTGCTCGGCGGCCTGCTGGGCTGGCTGAATCTGCGCGGGCTACGCTGGCGGCTGCGGCCGCCGCGGGCGCTTCGGCGGGGGCAGGACGCGGTGGTACCCCTTGAGTTGCGCCACGCCGGGCGTTTCCTGCCCGTGCGGTGTGTGGGTTTTGAATTCGCCGCGCGAGCGGTGCCGGCGGGAAGCGCGGGCGCCTCGGATCTTCCGGCCCGTCTGCGGCTGGCGTCGGGCGGGGAAACGCCGGTGACCGGCCGGGTGGCATTGGGCGGGCGGCTCGATCCCGGCACGTTTGCCGAGGTGGCGTGGGACCTCCGGCCGGCGCGCCGCGGCCGCCTCCGGATCGAGCTCCGCCGGGTAGTCTCGGTGTTTCCCTTCGGCCTATTGCGGCGCGAGCTCAGCCCATCCTTAGCCATTGAGACGATCGTCTGGCCCGCGCCGGCCGAACTGCGGCTCGTGGGCGCGGGGTTCGCGCGTCGGCGGCTCGAGGGTCGGCCCCGTCCCCGGGCTGGCTTCGGGTCGGACCTGCTCGCATTGCGCGCCTACCGGCCAGGGGATTCGCCGCGTCAGGTGCATTGGAAGGCCACTGCTCGCACCGGCTCCCTGCTGGTCCGCCAGCCGGCCGCCGAGGCTGTGGAGGGGTATGCCCTGCGTGTGTGCACCGAGGCCGCACGCTGGCCGCGGCCAGTGCAGTTCGAGCTGCTACTGAGCGTCGCCAGCGCGCTCGCGGAGCACTTTTACCGCCGCGGCCGGCTTCACTCCTTCGCCCTCGGGGCCGACCCCGCCTTCGCCGTACGGTGCTTGAGCGATCTCGAGCGCGCCCTCGATGCCCTAGCGCTGGCCGAACCCGGGCCGCCGATGCCCGCCGCCGCGGGCGAAGGGGAAATCGTGACCTTCACGCCCGAGGGCTCGCGTGGCGTCGTCGCGTGGGCCGGACGGGAGAGACTCGCCGTCCTATGAGCCGGAACGCCTCCCGCCCGCGGCTTGATCCCGCCGATCTCCCGCCGCTGCGCTGGCTGCTGGGCGGCCTACTCACGCTGCTCGGCATCAGCACGGTCCTGTACACTGACGTTGATGCGGGGCTACTGATGCCCCTCGCCGCGGTGGTGACGCTCGCCGTGCTGCTCCGGCCGCGCTTGCCCTCGCGCGTACCCCAGTTGGTGCACACGCTGGCCTTCCCCGTCATCCTCGGCTGCTTCGCCCTCGACCTTTGGCTCGAACTCGAGCTCCTGCCCTCGCTGGTCCGCCTCGACATTCTTCTGCTCATCTATCGCAACCTCGGTTACCGGAGCCGGCGCGAGGATCTCCAGCTGATCGTGCTGGGGCTCTTCCTTGTCATCGTAGCTGGCGTGCTCTCGGTGTCACCCACGTTCGCCGTGCACCTGCTGGTCTACGGCGCCTGCGCGCTGAGCCTGCTGTTGGTGCTAACGCTCGAAGCGGGGGGCGGTCCGCCGGAGCGCATTGGCGTGGCGGACGTGCGGAACGTGCCCGCGTGGGTCCGGCAGGGTGGCTGGCGCGCCCGCTTTCGGCGCTGGTTTGCGGTGCTCGACGGCCAGCTCGCGGTGCTGGGTGGGGCCGTCTTTGTGCTGCTGGTTGCCGGGACCACGCTCGTGTTCGTCTCGCTCCCGCGGTTCCAGCTCGAGAGTGGACTGTTCCTGAACCGCGTGATCACAAAGAAGGCAAAATCAGGATTCAGCGATTCGGTACAGCTCGGTGAGGTCTCCGCCATCCAGCTCGACCAGGGCGTGGCCCTGACTGTCGACGTGGATGATCCTGCTGCCGTCCCGCGGGACCTTTACTGGCGGATGATCGTGCTCGACGAGTACGTCGACGGCACCTTTCGGATGTCCCCGGCCCTCCGGGCCCAGTTCGGCCCCGAGCGGCTCGCCGCACAGCAGCCGGGCGAGGGGCGGGGCGGCGATACCCGCACCACCGCGTGGACGCTTTACCTGGAGTCAGGTGTGAGCCGCCACCTGCCGCTGCTCGGGCCCTACGAGCGCCTGCGCTTCCGGGAACGTCAGACCTTCCGCGCCTCCGCGCCGTTGGCGCTGGTCGCGCTGCGCGAGGACCCCGTGGCGATGCTCGCGTTCCGCGTCGACGGCTTCCGGTCCGGGCTGGTGTTGCCCGATCCGGGATTCCTCGCCCGGTGGGAGCGACGCGAGCGGGGATCGGAGCCTGGCGCCCCCCTGCAGGCGACTTTGCCCGGGAGCGGGCGTGATCGACTCCTGCTCCGGCAAGGGGTGGATATCCTCGGCGGTGCCGAGGGCGGCGCGGTCGACTTCGCGCGCCGCGCCGCCGCGTGGCTGCGCGAGCGGCACGGCTACTCCCTTTCCCCGGCCATTCCCCCCGGTGCGGGCGATCCGGTGGTGCGTTGGCTCAATTCCCGGGAGCCGGGGCATTGCGAGCTCTTCGCCGGCTCCCTCGTGCTCTTGGCGCGGGCGGCCGGTTTTCCCGCGCGTTTGGTCACCGGTTTCCGCGGCGGCAGCTGGAACGGGTACTCCAACAGCCTGACGGTGCGCAATTCCGACGCCCACGCCTGGGCGGAGATCTTCGACGAATCTGCGGGTGGCTGGCGGCGCGTGGATCCCCTGGCCTCGCCAGTTGCCGACGCCGGCGCTGGGCCCGACACGGCCGCCGCCGTGGCGCCCCAGCCCGACCGGAGCTGGGAGGCGCGCTGGGACAGCCTCCGGGTCTTCTGGTACCGCCGGATCGTGAGTTTTGACCAGCGCTCGCAGGTCGAATCGGCCCGCGGGCTGTGGGCGGCGGCCGCCGCCGGGTTCCGCGAGAGCCGGGACGCCGCGCGCGCCTCCCTGGAGTGGGCGGCCGCGTGGTGGCGCACCGCTTGGGATGCGGAGCGGCTAGCTGCGGCGGGCGGGGTCGTGGGGGGCGGATTGCTGCTGCTCCTTCTCTGGCGTCGTCATCGGTGGGCGTTCCGGCGCGGGCCAGGGCGGGGCGGGCGCGAGGCGGCCGTGCGTCGAGAGGCCGGGCGCTGGCTGGGGCGGCTCGCACCCGCGGCGGAGGACGACCCGGAGCGGGCCGCGGTGATCGCAAAACTGCAGCGCCTGCGTTTCGGCGCGGCGGCGGGCTGGCCAGATCCGACCGCGAGTTTCCAGCGCGCGCGGCAGCTGCGGCGGCGGCCCGGGCAGCCGGCTCGGTTCAACCGTTCCTGAACTGCACCGGCAGGCCGGGAGGACGATTCCGCTTCTCCAGCCACGCCTTGAAGATCGCGTGGGCCACTGGCGTGGCGTACCGGCCGCCACCCGTCTCCTCGCCCGGCGTGTCGCCCTCGATCGCCACCGCAACCGCGATGCGCGGGTCGTCGACCGGTGCGAACGCGATCAGCCAAGCGAAATTGATCATCCCTTTCGGATCCTGCTTCTGCGCAGTGCCCGTCTTCGCGGCCAGCCGCAGCCCGGGCAACGGCGCCAGTACCCGCGGATCCTGGAAGATCCGGGCGGTCCCGTGTGGCCGCTGCGTCACCTGCTCCATTCCCTGCAGGAGTGCCGCCCGCTGGGCTGGGTTCAGGCCGGTGCCCTCGTGCCGCTGCGGCGGGCGAGCCGGGTCGTGTAGCAAATAGGGTTGGGTCCAGACTTGGTCGCGCGCGATTGAGGCGGCGAAGCAGGCCATCTGCAGCGGAGTCACGTCGACGAAGCCCTGGCCGATCGCGAGCTGTACGGTATCGCCGCTCGCCCAACCTTCGCCGGTCAGGCGGCGTTTCCAGGCTGGGTCTGGGATGAGCATCCGGCGCGTCTCGTCCGGCAGCTCGATACCCGTCGGCTGGTCGAGGTGGAAGCGCCGCGCCTCGCGCGCGATCACCTCCGGACCCATCTCTAGGCCGGCCCGGTAAAAGTAGACGTTGCAGCTTTTAGTGATGGCGGTGACGAGGTCCACTTCGCCGTGCGCGGCACCGTCGTGGCAGGAGAACGAGCGGGTGCCCACGCGCATCGAGCCATCGCAGCTAATCTTAGCCGCTGGGTCGAGGGTACCCGCGCGGAGGCCGGCGACAGCGGTGAGGACCTTGAAGGTCGAGCCGGGTTTGTAGACCCCTTGAATGGCGCGCTTGAACCACGCACCGCGGGCGGTGATGTCTGCCGCGGTTGCGGCGCTGAGGCGCGGCGAGAAGGTGTTGAGGTCGTAGTCCGGCTTACTGGCGAGCACCAGGACCTCGCCAGTGCGGACGTCCAGCGCGACCGCGGCGCCCGCCATCTCGGTCTCGGCGAGGCGGGCCTCGGCGGCCAGCTGCAAGTCGAGGTCGAGGGCGAGCCGCACGTCCTGGCCCGCCCGGGGCAACACTTGTTGGAGCGGCGGGTGGATGCGGTTGCCCGCCGGATCGACGCGGAAGATCGCGCCGCCGGCCTCGCCTTGGAGCTGGTCATCGAGGCGCTTCTCGATGCCGTCGCGCCCGACGGTGCCCTTCATCTTGAACGTGCGCAGGTCGCCCCCGGGGAAGTCCTCGATCTCGCCGGCGTCACCCGTGCCTACGTAGCCCAGAGCGTGGGCCGCGGCGGAATTGTGGGGGTGGTGCCGCACGCTCGCGGTATGCACCTGGGCGGGGGAGTTGACCGGAAGGCCCTCAAGCAGGCGCGCGTATTCGGCGGGCGCGAGGTTATCGAGTAGCGTGTACGGCAGGAGCAGCTCGCGGGCGAAATGGCGGTCGAGGTCCCGCGCATCGACCTTCTCCTCGCGCCCGATGAGCGCGTTCACCTGGTCGAGGTACCGCTGCACGACCGTGGCGCGCGCGATTTGGAGGATCTGGACCGCGCTGGGGAGGTCTCCGGCCGCAGCGTCGTCAAGCTGCCGGTAATTGCGGCGAATCCGGATCTGCTCCGTGCGGATCTCGAGGCGCAGGGCGTCGAGCAGTAGCCGTACGGAGAAGCGGGGCCGGTTGCCGGCGAGGACCCGACCCTCGCGGTCGAGGATCTGCCCGCGCGGGCCCGGGTGGACGATCCGCCGCTGGTTCTGCACCCGCTCCGCCTCGGCGTGGGTATCAACCTTCAGGAGCTGCTGATAAGCGAGCCCGCTGGCGAGGACCACCAACGCCAACGCCACGAGCACGTGGAAGAAAGTGACGCGCGGGTCGTGGGCCCGCCGCTGCTCGATCGTGAGCCCGGGCGCCTGGCCAGACGGGGTGGGGGAGGAGGGTGCAGCCACGGAGGGATCCTCAATCGCGGTGCCCGCGCAAAGCGGCCCATACGTCCCCGAGGCGCACGAGGCGGTCTTGGAGACCGAGGAACCAGACAGCCCCAAGGGCCAGCGTGACCTGCGAAGCGACCAGGTCGGGCAGGAGCCGACCCCAAGCGCCGCCGGGCGCCGGCGCCACGAGCAGGCGGAATAGACTGAGACCGAGGAAGAGCGCGAGGTTGGTGAAGAGCACGACCAGGATCTGCGAGACCGGATCGTGACGTGGCACGCGCTCGCGGGCGCGAAAGAGCAGCAGGTGGGCGGCGGCGAAGAGCAGCCCGTGGGTGCCGAAGGCCACGGGGGAGTGCGCGTCGCAGAGGAGACCGGCCCAAGCCGCCACCAGCAGGCCTTCCTTCCGACCGAGGTAGAGCGCTGGGTACACCACGAAAAGCGCCCCGCCGAAGACGTGCACCTGCCAGCCGGAGAGCCCGTGGTTGAGCTCGGCCAGCAGGGCCCAGAGGAGCACCTGCGTCAGCAGGAGAATGATCACGCGGCGCATCGCGGGGGGCTCAGGGTGTGGCGCGCACCGGGGCGGACGCGGGCGCGACTGGCACCAGCACGCTCACTTCGGTCAGCGTGCCGAGGCGCGGATCCAGCGCCACCTCGCCTGACTTGAACAGACCGTCGCTGGCAAGATCCGCCCGGATAATGGTGCCGAGGGTCAACCCGGGCGGGAACACGCCCCCGAAACCTGCCGTGACGAGGCGTTTGGGGACCGCGGGGCTCGCGATGATATCGAGCGGCATCAGTTCCACCACCCCGCGCGGCGGCGCGAGGGTCGGGTTGACGCCACCCTGAAAGCTGATCGGGCGAGTGTCACCTTCCACGACCCCGGCGAGACGCATGGTCGGGCTGCTGATGAGTTCCACGACCGCCGTGGTCGCGTGAACCTCGGACACGCGGCCAACGACACCGCCGGAGAAGACCACGGGGGCGCCGACGGGGATCTCGTGGTCGCGGCCCTTGCGGATTACGATGCGCTGCCACCAGCCGGAGAAGTCGCGGCGGGCAACCCGAGCGTGCTCCAGCCGGTGGTCGCGCAGCGGCGAGAGGCGCAGGAGTTCTTCGAGGCGGGCCACCTCCGCCCGCAGTTCCCCGTTCTGCTGCACGGCGAGCTCAAAGGATGCGTTGACGCGCGCGAGGTCCCGACCGGCCTCGATCAGCTCCGTCCGCGATCGCGCCCGCAGCGCCCAGAAGTCCTGCAGGTCGCGCACTCGGGAAGCGGCGAGGGTCACCGGCGCCGTCAGCTCGAAGAAACTGGCGCGCGCGACCGTCTTGACGGCGGTCGGTAACAGCAGCCAAGCCGCGACAATCAGCCCGAGGGTCAGGAGCGGGTTCGCCTGGCTGATGCGTTTAAACGGCACGGGCGGAAAGGGGCCGCCGGCGGGGCAGGATTACCTGAACCGGCCCGCGGGCGGCATTAGCCGCTCTTGTTCTCCAGGTACGCGCCGGTGCCGTTGGCCACGGCCGACAGGGGGTCATCCGAGACGGTCACGGGCAGGCCGGTCTTCTCGCTCAGCAGCTTGTCGATACCGCGGATCAGCGCCCCGCCTCCGGCCATCACGAAGCCCCGGTCCACGAGGTCCGCCGAGAGTTCCGGTGGGCAGCGCTCGAGCGTGACCCGCACCGCATCAACAATCGCCGCGACGGTGTCGGCGAGGGCCTCGCGGATTTCCTGGGAGGTGACCTGGATCGTCTTCGGAAGGCCGGCCACGGAGTCGCGGCCCTTAACCTCCATCGTCAGCTCCTCCTCGAGCGGGTAGGCGGAGCCGAGGTTTAACTTGATCTCTTCCGCGGTGCGCTCGCCGATGAGCAGGTTGTAGGCCCGCTTCATATAGCTGATGATCGCCCCGTCGAGCTCGTCGCCGGCCACGCGGATCGACTTCGAGAACACGATACCGGAGAGCGAGATGATCGCGATTTCGGTCGTGCCGCCCCCGATGTCCACAATCATGTTGGCCGCGGGCTCTTCGATCGGTAGGCCGACCCCGATCGCGGCGGCCATCGGCTCCGGGATCGTCTCCACGCTGCGGGCGCCCGCGTGCGTCGCTGATTCCATCACGGCGCGCTTTTCCACTTCGGTAATGCCGGAGGGGATGGCGATGACGACGTGCGGCGGTGCGCGGAAGGCAGAGTTGGAGACCTTGCGGATGAAGTAGCGCAGCATCTCCTCGGTGACGTCGAAGTCCGCAATCACGCCGTCCTTCATCGGTCGGATGGCCGTGATGTTACCGGGGGTGCGGCCGAGCATGCGCTTCGCCTCATCGCCCACCGCCAGAACCTTGCGGGTGGTGGTGTCGAGGGCGACCACCGACGGCTCCCGGAGCACGATGCCCTTCCCCTTCACGTAGACGAGGGTGTTGGCCGTGCCGAGGTCGATCCCGATGTCGTTCGAGAAGTAGCCGAAGATGTTCGCCATGATGGCGGTCCAGAGCGCGAGGGGGCGCGACGGGCCGTCGGGGTACCGAATCTCCGCGTCCGGGGGGTGTCAACGAGGTAAATGCCCCGCTACCGGTGCATTCCGTCAGGACCCAAAAAAGCCCCGCGGGAAGCGGGGCGAGGCGGCAGGGCGCCCGGCGCGAGGGCCGGCGCTCAGCTGGCCGCAGGCGGCTTGGCGGCGGTCGCGGCGGGGTCCTTCTTCGGGACCTCGGCGACCGGGGCCGGCTTCTCCGCCTCCTGCTCTTCCTTCGAGGCCTTTTTGAACTCCTTAATCGACTGCCCGAGGCCCTTGGCTAAGCCGGGGAGCTTGGAGCCGCCAAAGAGGACGAGCAAAATGATCAGGATAACGATCAGCTCGGTCGGGCCCAGACCCATAAAGGCGAGCGGGAGGGAGGGAAGGGAGGCCATAGATGCGGGGGGGAGGCTAGATCGAGGTCTTAGACTGTAAAGCGGGAAAGGGTGCCTCGGCGCTGTCCGTGCGCGCCGCGCTGTCCTACTCCGGCCCGACCGGCGCCTCCCAGACCACCTCGTCGCCCCGGCGTGGGGTACCGGAGGCCACGCGGGTGCCCAGAGTACGCCCGCGCACTTGGGCGGAGGTGCGGAGAGTGGCAACCGGGCTCAGATCCGGGCGCCGCGCCACGAGTAGGGTACCTGAGACGAGAGCGGGGCGGGGTACGTCGGGGGCGAGCTCCACGAAAGCGAAACCGCGGTCTGCATCGACCTCGAGCACCCGGCCCACCACCAGCCGGGTGCTGGGGGCGAGCGGTTCAGGGGGCGTCGTGACGGCCGGCGGCGCGACGCAACCGGCGGCTAGGAGCACCAGTCCAGGGAGAACGGCGCGGAGTAGGATCACGACGGGGCTGCGGGGCCCCGGTCAGGGCTTCGGTAGGGGTGGGAAGGCGAGGCCACCC
The DNA here is from genome assembly GCA_005786775.1 of Opitutaceae bacterium. Classification (GTDB taxonomy): domain Bacteria; phylum Verrucomicrobiota; class Verrucomicrobiia; order Opitutales; family Opitutaceae; genus ER46. The sequence goes on along the minus strand of SYDD01000259.1, from coordinate 620 downwards.
GGTAGCCGTGGTGGGAGGGTGGGGTGCGGCGGGAACGGCACGCCCGTGGCGCCGGTGCGGGGAGCGCCCGGGGGACGCGCGGTCGCGGCGACCTTCATCAGGTTCTGGGCGTTGTCGATCTGCTCCGCGTCGAAGAACCCGTGCAGCTGCCGGATACGGGTCGGGTGCCGCATCTTGCGGAGCGCCTTGGCCTCGATCTGCCGGATGCGCTCGCGCGTGACCTTAAACTGCTTGCCGACTTCCTCGAGCGTCCGGCTGTAGCCGTCGACCAGCCCGAAGCGCAGCGAGAGCACTCGCCGCTCGCGCTCGGTCAAGGTGTCGAGCACGTCGATGATCTTCTCCCGCAGCAGGGAGTAGGCGGTCATGTCGTACGGGTTTTCCGCAGACTTGTCCTCGATGAAGTCGCCGAAGCTCGTGTCATCGCCATCGCCGACCGGGGACTGGAGGGAGATGGGCTGCTGCGCCATCTTCATAATCTGCTGCACGCGCTCGACGGGCAGGTTCATCTCGTCGGCGACTTCCTCGGGCGTAGGCTCGTGGCCGTACTCCTGCAGGAGCTGCTTCTGCACCTGCATCACCTTGTTGAGCGTCTCGATCATGTGCACCGGACTGCGGATGGT
>SYDD01000258.1 GCA_005786775.1 Opitutaceae bacterium | reverse complement strand
TGCTTCACCAGATGATGGAAGAGCTGCTCGATGAACGCCTCCAGCGAGGCCGGATGCGCCAACGCGAACTCGGCCACGTCGCGCGCGCCCGTGAACCGCACCGCCTGGCCGTCGTCCGCGACATAGTCGCTCGCCGCGTCCACCGGCCGGCCGGCCTCCTCCCGGCGGAAGCGTCCGGTCGCGTCGTACCACTCCAGGCTGAACCCGAGCGGGTTGATGACCGCGTGGCAGCCCTGGCAATTCTCGGCGCGCGTCAGCTTCTCCACCTTCTCCCGCATCGACATCCCGGGCGCGAACTCACCGTCATCGAAGGCCACCGCCACCGGTGGCGAGCGGAGGGAACGCCCGACGATGCCGCGGGTGAGGAAGACGCCGCGCAGGATCGGCGAGGTGGATTTCGGATGGGACAGGGCGGCGAGCAGGTACGGGTGCGTGAGCACGCCGCTACGCTCGCCCGGGGGCGCGGCGACCCGCGCGAAGCCGTCGCCGGGCGGCGCCGGCCAGCCGTAATACCCGGCGACCCGCGCGTTCGCGAACACGTGGCCGGCCCGAAGGAGCTCGCGGAAATCGCCCGAGCCGTCCCACGCGATGTCGTCGAGGAAGAGCCGCAGCGAGATGCGGAGATCCTCCGCCAGCTCCGGCGTGAACCCGGGAAAGTGCGCGGGGTCGGGCGGCAGGCTCTCCACGAAGCGCAGCTGCAGCCAGTGCTCGAAAAACCCCCGCAGCTTCGCCCGCGCACGCGGGTCGCCCAGCATCCGCGTCGCCTGCGCGGCGACCTGCTCCCGCGTCGCAAGGCCGCCGCCCGCCGCCGCCGCCGCGAGGGCCGCGTCGGGTACCGAATCCCACAGGGCGAGCGCGAGCCGGGCCGCCTCCCGCGCCCCGGGTGCCTCGGGCGAAGGGAGATCGGGGTACAGGAAACGCGGCGACTTCAGGGCGAACAGCACCACGCGCCGCAGCGCAGTCTCCGGATCCGGAGCGGCGCGGAACACGGCCGCGACGTGCGCCGCGCGCTCCTCCGCGGTGAGCGGGCGGCGGAAGGTCCCCGCGAGGAACCGCGCGGCCAACGCCTCGATCCGGCCGGTCCGACCCGCGTCGCCCGGGCGCGTGCCGGCCAGGCGGTCGACCCGGCGACCCACGTGCGCGGCGACCTCAAACGCGGCGCGCGTCGTCGCCTCGTCCCATTCCGCGGAGACCGAGAGCCCCCGCTCGTAACCGTGGCTGCCGTCATCGGGCGGGAAGCGCGTCGTGACCACGAGGGTGGGCCGCGCCGGCGCGGGCGAGAGGAGGCGCGCCGGCACCGCTCGCTCCGTGCCGTGCGGCGGTTTCCAGCGGAGCGCGATCGCCGGCGGGGGCGCCCCGGGCTTCTCCGGCAATGCCCAGTAATCGATGGCAATGGGGTACCGCCTGCCGGCCAGCAGCCGCACCGTCACGCGGTGGTCGGGCCGCGTCGGGTTGGAAACGTTCACGTCAAGGCTGGCCTCCGCGATCACGCCCGGCTCGGCGTTGATCCAGAAACGGACGGTATTGGGGGTACGGACCACGAACTCGTGGTCACCGGTCTCCTCGACGAGCAGTGAACCGCGCCATTGCACCGAGAACTCCGCGGCGCCCGCGCGCGCCAGCGCCGGCGACCCCGGGGTGAACTCGAGGTCAACCCCCGGATCCACCCCGCGGTGTCCCGCCTTGGCGGCATCGAACCGCCCGCGCTGCGCCGCGGTGTAGTACACGGCCGACAACCCCCCGGAGGCCGGCGCGGGCGCCTCGGGAGTGGCGGAGGGAGCCACCAGTCCGCCCAGCAGGTCCGCGACCGAGATCGCGTACTGCGCGTTGGTGAGGTGCTGGAGCTCGCGGCGGGGGGGATTGAGCCGCGCCTGCGCCGCGGGGGAATAGAAGGCGTCGAAGATGTAGGCCGAGACCGCCTGCGCCTCCGCGGGAGACAATGTCTCCGGCGCGTCGTCGGGCATATTGAGCGCGGTGTAACGCGTGAGCCGGGCGAGGGACCAGTCGCCGGTCAGCGGCGCCGCGTACTTGCCCTCGACCCCCTCGCCCTTGGGCCCGTGGCAGTCCGCGCATTTCATCCGGTAGATGCCGGCGCCCGCGTCGGCGGCCAGGGTGGCCGCGGGATCGCGCTGGCAGCCGGCCGCCGCGAGGGCCGCCCCGAGCAGAAGGCTTAGCGCCGGCAGGGGCCGCGGGGTGGTCTCGACCATCCCTGATCGACACCGCCGGCCGCCGGGGCCGTCAAGGCCGCTTTGCGCGCGGGAAAATCCACTCGACAGCCCCGGGCACCGCACCGGAGGTTCGATGACCCCCCGCCCCCGCCTCTCCCGCCCGCGCCCCGGACGGGCTGGCAACCCCCGCCTCCCCTGCCCTGTGATGAATCCCCTCCGCCACCGGCTATTCCCCGCGCTCCTCGCCCTGCTCGTCCCGCTCGCCACCCCGGCGCCGGCTGCCGAGACCGAAGCCGTCGTCGTCGGCCAGATCAGCAACCGCGGCACCGGCGCAAATCTCCAGGGCGCCCTGGTCTCCGTCGAAGGCTCCAGCCGGTCCGCGCTCGCCGACGCCGAGGGCGTCTACCGCCTCCGCCTGCCGCCCGGCACCCACACGCTCACGGTCTCCTACGCCGGGCTCGACCCGGAGCGCTTCACCCTCACCGCCGCGGCCGGCGCGACCCTGCGGCGTGACCTCACGCTCACCACCGCCATCTACCAGTTGAGCACGTTCGTCGTGGCCACGGAGCGCGAGGGCAACGCGCTCGCCCATACCCAGCAGCGCCACGCCCCCAACGTGAAGAATATCGTCTCCTCCGACGCCTTCGGCGCGCTCTCGGGCAACCCCGCGGAACTCCTCGAGCGCCTCACCGGCGTGGTGGTCGACCGCGTCGGCGGCGACGCCCGCTTCATCAGCATCCGCGGGATCGCCGGCGCCCTCAATTCCGTCCAGATCGACGGCAACCGCCGCGCGGCCGCCGAGAGCCGCGGCCTCCAGTTCGAAAGCATCGGTTCGGACCACATCGAATCGATGGAGCTCGTGAAGGCCCCCACCCCGGATATGGACGCCGACGCGATCGGCGGGACCGTGAACCTCCGCTCCCGCAGCGCCTTCGACGTCAACGGCCGGCGCTTCACCTTCTCGGTGGGCGGCCTCATCGGCGCCCGGCGCTACCGCGCACCGCTGCCCGCCGGCACGCTCCATTTCTCGGACGTGTTCGACGCCTTCGCCGGCCGCCGGAACCTCGGGGTCTCGTTCAGCGCCAACTTCCGCCAGCACCTCGCGGCGATGGACCTGACCACGATGAATTACCAGAACACCACCGCGAGCCCGGCCTACCTCCACAGCCTCGCCTACGACGGCCGCGCCAGCCTCCGGAGCCGCTGGGGCGCCGGCCTCAAGGTCGACTACAAGCTCGATGAGGCGCACGCCGTCTTCGCGAACTTCACCTTCTCGCCGCACTCGGAACGCGCGACCGTCCCGGTCACGACCGTCGCCACCGCGCAGACCGTGGCCACCCTCAACGCCCAGGGCCAGCCGACCGGCACCGGCGCCATCCTCCCCGGTTACACCGACGACCGCACCGAGGTGCGGGCGCTGAGCGTCTCGACCGTCGGGCTCTCCACCCTGCGGCGCGCCCGGGACGTCAACGCGTACTCGGCGCAGCTCGGCGGCCGGAGCCGCGGCCCGCGCTCTCTGCTCGATTACGACCTCTCCTACTCCTTCTCCGACGTGCGGGACTTCCCCTGGACCGGCACCGCGACCCTCCGCAACGTGGGCTGGGTCTTCGACCGCAACGCCGGGAGCCGCTGGGCGCCCGGCCTGACGTACACCGCCGGGCCGGACCCCTCGAACCTGAACCTTTACGCGGACAACCTGCTCACGAACACCCGGATCCCGGTCAACAGCCGCATCCTCGGGGCCCAAGTGAACTACCGCCGCGACCTCGGCCTGGCCTTCCCCGCCTTCGTGAAGGCCGGCGCGCGGGTACGGCGCGAGGAGTTGCGGCGCGAAAACCTCAGCCGCCGCTGGCGCTTTGCCGGCCCGGACAACCTGCTGAACAGCGGCGACGAGAACCTCGCCCAGTTCCGCGACACCGCGCTCTCCTACCGGCCGATGCACGGGCGCTACCCGGGCGGACCCTTCCTGTCGGCCGACGCGATGCGCACGCACCTGGCCGGCAATCCATCGGCCTGGCAGGAGGACGTGGCCTTCGGGACGATGAACCCGCTGGTAGGGCGGCAACGCGCCACCGAGGAGGTCGGCGCGGCCTACGCGCTCGGCCAAGCGCGGGCGGGGGGGTTCACCGTGCTCGCCGGCGTGCGGGTGGAGGAGACCGGCGTCGAGGCGGAGGGCGCGGTGAGCCAGCTCACGGCCGCGGAGCGGGCGCGCCGCGCGGCGTTCACCGGGCCGCTCACCAACGAGGAGATCCTGCGGCGCAACCTCGCGCAGTACGGCGGCCGGCGCACCGCGACCCGGGATTACCGCCACGTGTTCCCCGGCCTACACCTCAAGCACGAGCCGCTCCGCGGCCTGCAGCTGCGCGCCAGCTACTCCACCGGCATCGGCCGGCCCGCGTTCGCCAGCATCATCCCCAACGACAACATCGACGACGACGCGCGCGTCCTCACGGTCAACAACACCGGCCTGCGCCCGCAGTACGCGGTGAACCTCGACGCAGGCGTGGAGTATTACTTTGAGCCGGTCGGGCTGGTCTCGGTCGGCGTGTTCCGGAAGAACCTCACCGACTTCATCTACCCCACGACGGGACAGGCGATCGGCGCGGGGCCGGACAACGGGTTCGACGGCAACTACGCGGGCTACGAGCTGCGGTCGCAGGCCAACGGCGGCTCGGCGCGGGTCGAGGGGTTCGAGGCGGCCTACCAGCAGCAGTTCACCTTCCTGCCGGGCGCCTGGGGCGGCCTGGGCGCGTTCGCCAACTACACCCGGCTCACCACCCGCGGCGACTACGGGGTCCGGGGCGCCGTGCAGACCACGGGCACGCTGCCGGGATTCACCCCGAGCGCGGCGAACCTCGGGCTCTCCTACATCCGCGGCCGCTGGAACCTGCGCGCCGCGTACGGGATGGCGGGCGAGATCCTGATGGCCTACAACGCCGCGCCCAACCTCCGCCGCTACCGCCTCGCCTCGCACCGCGTCGAGCTGAAGCTCAACTACCGCCTGAACCGCTCCTACGACGTGTACCTCGACGCGTACAACCTGACCAACGACCAGCAGCGCGAGGTCTGGGGCGTGCACGGGCGCCCGCGCTCGATCCTCGACCGCAACGACCCGCAGTTCCACTTCGGCCTGAACGGCCGCCTCTGAGCCCCACCACGCGATGCCCGCCCCCCGGACCTCGTCCTCCCTCTCCACGCTCACACCGGGCGCTTTCCTGCTCGGCGCCGCGCTCCTCCTGGCCCCCGCGCACGGCGCGGACGGCAGCAGCGCCGCACACCTCGGATTTCCCGTCACGCCGACGTTCCGCGGCGAGGGCCGGTGGACCACCGTTCCCGCGTTCCCCAACGTCACCTTCCGGAACCCGGTGGTGCTCGAGCCCGAGCCCGGCACCGACCGGCTGCTGATCGGCGAGCTCGAGGGCCTGATCGTCGCGGTGTCGGACCGCGACCGCCTCTCGCCGGAGCGGACCGTGGTGCTCGACCTGACCGGCCAGACGCAGGGCGGCTTCGACAGCGGCCTGCTCGGCCTCGCCTTTCACCCGGAGTACGGCCGGGACGGCTCGCCGAACCGGGACCACGTGTACGTCTTCTACTCTTGGAACGACCGGCCGGTCCGCGTGGGCCGGCCCGAGCCGACGACCCTGACCTGGACCCGCGTCTCGCGCTTCACGATGGACCGCGCGAAGGGGACGCTGCGGCCGGAGTCGGAGCAGGTGCTGATCCACCAGCGGAAACGGATGATCTTCCACGTGGGCGGCGGGATGTTCTTCCACCCGCGCGATGGCTTCCTCTACATCGCGATGGGCGACGAGGGCGCGCAGCAGGACGGTTACCGCAACTCGCAGCGGATCGACCTGAACCTCTTTTCCGGCGTGCTGCGGATCGACGTCGACCAGCGGGGCGGGACCGTGAGTCACCCCATCCAGCGCCAGCCGCGCGACGGCACGACCGCGCACTACCATATCCCCAGCGACAACCCCTTCGTGGGCACCCCCGGCGCGCTCGAGGAGTTTTACGCGATCGGGCTCCGCAGCCCCCACCGAATGACGCACGACCCGGTCGACGACCTCGCGTGGATCGGCGAGATCGGCCAAGCCCGCCGCGAGGAGATCGAGGTGCTGCGGATCGGCCGCGCGCCGCAGAATTTCCAGTGGGCGGTGCGCGAGGGCAGCCAGCCCGGGTTCCTGCCCGCGCCCGAGCGCCCGCTCGGCCTCTGGACCGGCCCCGTCTGGGAGTACGGCCGCGACCAGGGCCGCTCCGTCATCGGCGGCTACGTCTACCGCGGCC
>SYDD01000257.1 GCA_005786775.1 Opitutaceae bacterium | reverse complement strand
TTCGGTGCGGTTCATCGACTTAGCGCCGGACCTGCCACTGGGTGCCGACCAGCGTGTCCTCCTGCAACTTCTGGAATACCGTGTTCACATCGTCATCGGTGAGCGTCCTATCCTTGCCGCGAAAAACCAGGCTGAAGGCCAAGCTCTTGTGGCCGGCGGGCAAACCCGGGCCACGGTAAACGTCAAACACGCAGGCACTCTCGAACGTGAAGCTCGCACCCGCCGCCTGCCGGGCCGCGCGCTCGACGCGGGCCGCCACTTCTGCCGCCGCCGTCGCCTCGGGGACGATGAGCGCCAAGTCGCGCAGCGCGGCCGGGAACAGGCTGAAGTCTTGGAAGCGGCGAACACCCGTCCGCGCCGGTAGGAGTTCCGGCAACAGCGCGACGAAACCGGCCTGGACGCGGCCCTCGACGCCGAGGGAGCGGGTGAGCGACAGATCCACGAGCCCGGCCCCGATCCACCAACCACGCCGCACATCGCTGGCGAGCGCTGCGTGGCCGGTCTGCCATCCGTGAGCCGCAGCGGGAAGCAACTCCCCCACCCTTAGGTTCGCCAGCCCGGCAAGCGCGACGGCGTGGTGCCGGGCGGTGAAGAAATCGGGGGACTCGCGCCGCAGCCATGACCGTTCCCCGGAGGACTCGGCGATCACAAACGCGGCGGCGACACACTCTACCAACTGCCCTTCCCGCTCGAGGAACACTCGCCCGGTTTCTGCCAGCCGCGCGACCGGAACACCCCTAGCCTGATTTAGCCGGAGGGACTCCAACAGGCCGCCGATCAGGGATGTTCGCAGATGGGTCTGGTCATCAACAAATGGGTTCGCGAGCGCCAGTCGAGGCAGGTCCGCGGCGGATGCCCAAGCGGCTAGCTCGCGGGCCGGACGCAGAGTGTAGTTAACGCATTCGTGGAAATCGTGGCCGACGAGATATTCGGTCACTTGGCGGTTAAACCGCACCACCGGATCATCCTCGGCGGCAAGCCCGGGCGCGACGACCGTTGCCGGCGGAATCCGCTCGGTGCCGTGCAGCCGCAAAACCTCCTCCACTAGATCAATCGGGCGATCCAGGTCGTCTCGCCAGCTGGGAATGGCGACGGTCCAAGCGGGACCGCGGTCCGGTTGAATGGTCGCTTCCTCGCGAGTCACCCGAAGCTCCAGCGCCTCGAAGGCGGCGCGCATCTCAGCCGCCGGAACCTCGAACCCGAGGCGCTCGGTGATGTAGTCGTGCGTAACCACGATCTCGCGCGACCAAGGAACATCTCCCCCGACCTGAAAGGCTGGTCCCGCCACCGCACCGCCCGCGGTTTCCAAAATTAGGTCGATAGCACGCCACGCGGCCTCCGGGGCGCCGTGCGGATCCACGCCGCGTTCATATCGGTAAGATGAATCCGTTGACAGTCCAAGCCGGCGGCACGCCGCGCGCACCGCCTGGCGACGGAACACAGCGCACTCGAGGACCAGATCGGTGGTGTCGGCCGCAACTCCGGAGTCTTGGCCACCCATCACCCCAGCCACCACGACCGCCCGAGCGGCATCCGCAATGACCAGCGTCCTGGCGTCGAGGGCACGTTCCTTGCCATCGAGGGTTACCAAGCGCTCACCTTCGGTGGCAGCCCGGACAACGATCCGGCGACCCTCCAGCCGACGAGCGTCAAACGCGTGGAGTGGCTGCCCAGTCTCGAGCATCACGTAGTTGGTGACATCGACCACATTGTTGATCGGACGCAGGCCGACGGCGCGCAGGCGCTCCTGTAGCCATGCCGGACTGGGGCCGATCTTGATGCCGGTGATGACGTGTGCCGAGTAGTAGGGGCAATCCTCTGGACTGCGGACCTCCACGCCGGCGAGCAGATCCGGGCGCTGGGGCGCTGCCGAGACATCGCCGCGGAAGCGTTCCTGCGGGTACGAGAGCGGGAGTCGGAACCAGGCAGCGAGTTCACGAGCGATTCCGAGATGGCACTGGCAGTCCGGCCGGTTCGGGGTGATTTCGAGGTCGAAAATGGTGTCGCCACCGGAAAGCGCCTCTTGAATCGGCACGCCTAGCGCGGGGCGATTCGGCAGGAGCAGCAGCCCAGCACTGTCTCCGGCCATTCCGAGCTCATCAGGGGAGCACATCATACCCTCGGAGGCTTGACCGCGGATCTTGGATGCCTTGATGGCAAAGTTGCCGGGTAATACCGCGCCGGGCAGGGCCACGAGTACGCGGTGACCAGCGTCACAGTTGGCGGCGCCGCAGACGATCGTCTTCACGCCGCCCGCCGGGCCAACATCGACCGTACAAACAGAGAGCTTGTCTGCGTTCGGATGCCGCGCGCGCGTGAGGATCTCGCCGACCACGACGTGGTCCAAGCGCGGCGCGCCCGTGGAGTGGATGGCCTCGACCTCGAAGCCGAGGAACGTGATGGCGCGCGCAATCTCCTCTGGGGAGGCAGTGAGGGGGACGTAATCGCGCAGCCAGTTAAGGGAGACTTTCATGCCAGAAAGGAAAAGAGGCGATCAGGCGAACTGCCGCAGGAAGCGGGCGTCGTTCTGGTAGAAATAGCGGATGTCATCGATACCGTAGAGGAGCATCGCGAGGCGCTCGAGGCCCATCCCGAATGCATAGCCCGTCCAACGATCCGGATCATAACCGACGGCAGCAAACACCGCCGGGTCTACCATACCACAGCCACCGATTTCAATCCACGGCTTGTTGACCCGGGGTAAGTGCGTGGCGGCAAGGTCAACCTCGAAGCTCGGCTCCGTGTAGCCGAAGTAGTGCGGGCGGAAGCGGGTGCGCGTGTTCTTGCCGAGTAGGGCGGCGAAAATGTGATCGAGCAGCGCTTTCAAGTCCCGCACCGTTACGTTACGGTCCACGTAAAGGCACTCGAGCTGATGAAAGTTCGCGCTGTGGGTGGCGTCGGTCGTATCCCGCCGGTACACCCGCCCCGGGGAGACGATACGAATCGGCGGCTCTCCGCGCAGCATGGTGCGGATCTGAACGGAAGAGGTGTGCGTGCGGAGGAGGTAGCGCTCAGCGGGGTCCCTTTTGCTGACGTTCCCGAACCGGGCTTCCGCGGGGAGGTAGAAGGTGTCCTTTGCGTCGCGGGCGGGATGGTCCGGGGGGGTATTGAGCGCGTCGAAGCAATAGTACTCGCTCTCAACCTCGGGGCCGTCGGCGACGGAGAACCCGACCTTGCGGAGGATACGGCACATCTCCTCGCGCACGAGAGTGAGCGGGTGCCGGGTGCCAGGGCCCGGGTCGGGGGACGGCAATGAGGCATCAATGGCGGGCCCCAATTGGGCCGACAGCTCGGCAGCGGCGATGCGGGCGAGGGCCTCGTCCAACAGGACTTGGAGCCGCCCCTTGGCCTCGTTGATGAGCTTGCCCACCGCGGGGCGGTCCTCTTTCGGCACAGCGCCCATCTGCTTCATCAAGGCGGTTAATTCCCCATTTGGGCCTACGTAACGGGCCTTGGCGGCCTCGAGGTCGGGCCGAAGGTGGACGGCCGGGAGCTCGACGGCGGCCTTCGCGAGGATGGCCTGGAGTTGCGCTTGCATTTGATTCGAGAGTGACAGCGTGACGAAAGCTAAAGAGGGAGGGAAGCCTGCGCGGCGGGGGCGAAAAAAGAAAGGACGGGTTCCGCGGGCGCGGAACCCGTCCTTCAGCGGGTGAGGGAGACCGGGGTGACCCCTGGGTGCCTCAGGCGGTCTTGGCCGCAGAAGCCTTGGTCTTGAGCGCCGACTGGGCCTGACGGACCAAGGCGTTGAAGGCGACTTCGTCGCGGATCGCGAGGTCGCTGAGGACCTTGCGGTCGAGGCCGATGTTGGCGGCCTTCAGCCCCTCGATGAATCGGCTGTAGCTGATGCCGGCGTTGCGGCACGCCGCGTTGAGGCGGACGATCCAGAGGCCGCGGAAGTCGCCCTTCTTCTTGCGCCGGGCGGCGTAGGCGTATTGCCAAGCGTGCTGGACCGCTTCCTTAGCGTAGCGGAACAGCTTCGATTTGTTGCCGAAGTAGCCCTTGGCGTACTTGAGCACTTTCTTGCGTCGCTTGCGCGACGCGGGACCATTGGTTGCACGAGCCATGTTGGTGGATTCCTTTTAGTTATGCGCCTGGAGGTCGGCTGGGATTATCACCCCCGGGAGCGGTTGATGGGATGGGTGGCGTTCCGTTCAGAGACCGAACGGGAGGGCGCGCTTGAGCGCTTCGGCATGGCCTGCGGCCACTAGCTTGTCCCGGGTCGCACGACGCTTTTGCTTCGTGCTCTTCGAGCCAAGCAAGTGACGGAAGCCAGGCGTGCGGCGCACGAGTTTGCCGCGGGCGGTGAGTTTGAACCGCTTGGCAACGGACTTCTTGGTCTTTTGCATGGAGAGTGTTCAAACACAGGGAGTCACCCCAAGTTTGGCAAGGCTTTTGTCCGCGCTCAGAACCCGCGGGCTGCATTCGTACGCCGCGGGTCCGCCAAACCTCGCAGGGTGCCGTCCGGACGGACCTCGATTGCATTCACGCCTCCAAAATACTTCCCGGTGCCGGCGGGCTCCCGGAGGACGACCTTCCAGCCTAGCGCACGGAGCTGGTCGGCGACGGCATCCGGGAGAGACGCCTCGGTCTCGACCTGGTCCGGCCCCTCGCCTTCGGCGGATTGAAAATGGAAACGGGTGTCGCCGATCGCCTGCTCCAGCGACCGCCCAAGGAGCACATGGTCCGTCAGCACTTGGAGGAGCCCGGTCGGGATGCGGGCGGAGCCCGGCAATCCCACCGCGAACACGGCGCGGCCATCCCGGACCGCGATCGTCGGCCCAATCGTGCTGCGTGAGCGGCGGCCCGGAGCGACATAGTTGGGACTGCGCGCGTCGGTCGTCGCAAAGTTGCTCATCGAGTTGTTCATCACCACGCCGGTGCCGGGCGGAACCACCCCGGCACCAAAGTGAAGGCTCTGGGACTGGGTCGCACAGACCACGTTGCCGTCTCGATCCGCGACTAGGAAATGGGTAGTCGCGGCGTGGGCGCTTTCGGCGAACGGGAAATCATCGTTCCGCCGAGGGGCCGAGGCAACCTTGCGGGCGGGTTTGACCGAAGAGGGCTGAGCGCGAGAACGCAGGTCCTCGATCGCATCCGGCGCGAGCAGGCGCTCGACCTGGAGACGAGAAGCAGGCACGTCGCCGACCGTGCGCAGCACGTTGGGCAGGGCGGCGCGCCAGTGCCGGCCGAGCAGATCAATATTCTCGCCGGACCGCAGCGGAGCCGGAGCGAGCCCACCGGCCTCGAGAGCCTTCAAGATGGGCAAAAATAGCGTGGCCCCGCTGGTGGGAGGCGGGCCGGCGTGAAGGGTGTAGCCACGGACCTTGACGGATAGCGGCTCTACGACGCGGGCCTCATAACCGCCCAGGTCGGCGGCGGTTAGCCACCCGCCGCCCGCCTGCGCCGCGCGGACTATCGCCTCGGCCACGGTCCCCCGATAAAAGCCGTCGCGGCCCTCGCGCGCCAGCCGCTCCATCGTCCGCGCGAGGTCGACGTTCGGCAGGCGGGTGCCGACGGCGGGCAGCTGCCCCCCGGGCAGATAGAGCTGGGCGATTTCTGCATCGCCCCGGCGCAGCTTGCGCTCCTGCTCTTGGAACTGCTCGCGGGTCTTGGGGAGCACTTCGAAGCCCGTACGGGCGAGCCGGATCGCGGGTTCGATCGTCGCGGCCCAAGACAAGCGTCCCCAGCGTAGGTGGGCGGTCCACAGGCCCGCGGCGAGGCCGGGCACGCAGACTTCAGCATAACCGTAACCACGAGCGGTAGCTGGACGCTTGAGGTAGGCAGCCACATTGACCGAACCTGCCGCATCCATCGCGTCGATCGCGTAGGTGCGTCCGGAACGTGCCTCATGATAAAGGAACATCAGTTTACCGCCGAGGCCAGAGCCGTAGGGCTCAGCCACGCCGACGGCGAGGGAGGTGGCTACCGCCGCATCGATCGCATTGCCCCCGGCACGCAGCACTACTAGCCCCGCCTCCGCGGCCTCGGGATGCCCCGCCACTACCATCCCGCCGCGGCCCTCGACAGATGCCACGGGAACCGGCATCGCCGCCGCCAGCCGCATGACGGCCAAGACAAGGAACAACAGGGGAACCAGCTGCAGGTGACGCATTTCGCAGGGTTATGCGCCGAGCGGGCAGCGAATCGAGCGTGGATTCATCGATTGCCGTCCAGGGGCCCGAAGCGGGTCAGCACCTCCCCGAGCAAATAGAGTGAGCCGGTTACCACCACCACCCCATCGGGCGGCCCCGCGTCGCAGATTCCGGCTCCCGGAAACAATGTTTCGACGCGGCCCGCGTGCACCGGGCCAGCAAAGGCGGAAGGGATGAGCTCCCGCAATTCCCCAACGGAGCAGGCGCGCGGCTGGTCGGGGGGGACCAGCACGATCTCGGCGGCGTACTCCGCGATCGCCGCGAGCAGCGGCCGGGCGCGGACCGACCCTAGGATGCCCGTGATCACCACGGGGCGCCGGCCGGTCTCCGCCACCAAGCGCGACAGATTGGAAGCTAGCACCGCCGCGCCTTCCGGATTGTGGGAGGAGTCGAGGATCACCAGCCGGCCGCCGGCCCGGACCCGTTGCCATCGGCCAGGCCAATCCACCGCGGCGAGGCCCGCGGAGATAACTCCCGGAGAAAGACGCCAACGCGCGGCCAGTACCTCCGCGGCGAGGGTAGCTGTGGCAGCGTTCCAGCGCTGGTAATCTCCCTCAAGGCTCGATCGCGGGTAGGCTGCGAGATCATTCCCGTAAACCTGGCGAACCCAGCGCACTGGCGCCCCGCGCTCCGCGGCGATGCGCGCGATAACCGTCTCCGCCTCCACGGGCACGCGTCCGACCACGAGGGGACGCCCCGGTTTGATGATGCCAGCCTTCTCGGCCGCGATCTGGCCCAGCGTGTCCCCGAGGATCTCGCAGTGGTCCATCGCGATGGAAGTGATGACAGCGACCTCCGGAGTCACGACTGTCGTCGCGTCGAGCCGGCCGCCGAGGCCGACCTCGATGACGGAGACATCACACGCCTTCCGCGAGAACTGCAGGAAGGCCATCGCGGTCATCAATTCAAAGAAGGACGGGGCGTCGCCCAGATCCGCGGCTCCGATACGAGCGGCGATCGGCTCGAGTTCCGCGACATAGGCAACTATCTCTTCCTCCGAGAGGGGATGGCGATCGACCTGCACCCGCTCGCCGAGATGGACGAGATGGGGCGAGGTGTAGAGCCCAGTGCGCCAGCCGGCCGCGCGCAGGATCGCATCGAGCATCGCAGCGACCGAACCCTTGCCGTTGGTCCCGGCAACGTGCAGGCACGGGACGGCCCGCTCCGGATGCCCGAGCGCCGCAGCCAAGAGCCGCATCCGGTCAATCCCGAAGCGGGGTCCCTCGGCCTTACGCGCGAATAGGCGGGCCGCAGCCGCGGCGTAACCCGGGTTCACCGCGCCGTCAGCCGCCGGCGCGCGTGGAGGGCCGTCAGCAGCGAGTGGAGTCGGCCGCGCAGCTCTAGGCGGGGTACGATCTGGTCGATCAACCCGTGCTTCAGGAGGAATTCCGAAGTCTGGAACCCGGCCGGCAGCGTCTGTTTGGTGGTATCCTTGATCACGCGTGCCCCGGCGAAGCCGACCAGCGCCCCGGGTTCGGCTAGGATCACGTCACCGAGCGTCGCGAAGCTGGCGGTGACGCCACCCATCGTGGGATGGGTGAGGACAGAAATAAAGGGTAAGCCGGCTTCGGCGAGTCGGCCGAGGGCGGCACTGGTCTTAGCCATCTGCATCAGGGAGTAAATGCCCTCTTGCATTCGAGCGCCGCCAGAGGCGCTGAAAATAATGCATGGGAGGCCGCGGGTCCGCGCGAGCTCGATCGCCCGCGTGATCTTTTCCCCGGCCGCCGCTCCCATCGCGCCGCCGCAGAACCGGAAGTCCATCACCGCCACCGACACTTCAAGACCCTCGATCCGGCCCGTGCCGCTGACCACGGCCTCCGTCAGGCCACTCTCCTTCTCGTATCGACGAATGCGCTCCGGATAGGGCTGCGAGTCGACGAACTTAAGTGGGTCGCTGGAGCGGATCGCGGCATCACACTCGACAAAGGAGTCTGGGTCGAAGAGGTGCGCGATTCGCGCGCGGGCGCCCAAGGGAAAGTGATGGCCGCTCTTGGGAGAGACCATCTGATTATCCTCCAACTCCTTGTTGAAGAGAATATCGCCAGAACTAGGGTCCTTGGTGTAGAGTCCCTTCGGGATGTCCTTCTTCCGTACCTTCCGCACGGTGTACGTCGGCTTGTCGAAGTGCATAGGAGGGAATTCAGCCGTGAGCGAGGGTGGCTACATCCACACGTACCACGCCGGCATCGCGGAGCACGCGGGCACAGGCGTTAACCGTGGAACCGGTGGTGAATACATCGTCGACCAAAACATATCGGACTCGGGACGCTAGCGTGGCCGCGGGGGCGAGTGCAAAGGCATTCTTCAGGTTGGCCCGCCTCCGCTCCCGATCGAATGCGGTCTGCGTCGACGTATCGATTCGGCGAGTCAGGAGTGATTCGACCGTCGTCTCCCCGCCGGCCACCCGGGCGAGTTCAATGGCGAGGAGCTCGGACTGATTGTAGCCGCGTTCGCGCCGCTTGCGCGCATGGAGGGGTACCGGTACCAGCCGTGCCCCCCGCACGTGGTCCAGCAAATGAGAAGCGCCCCGGAAAAGCGCGGCGCAATCGGCGAGCAGGTGCAGGTCGTGGTGGTACTTTAGGCCGATCACCAGCGACCGCACGGGCCCCGAAAACAGGCTCGCAGTGCGCGCCTCCCCGAAAGCCGGCTCGAGGCCGACGCAGCGGGGGCATTCCCGTTCCCCCTCGACCATGCCGTGGAAGGGATGCCCGCACGCCGAGCAATGGGGCGGCTGCACCCACCTCACAGCGGCTTGGCAAGGCAAACAAAGATGTCGGAAGCCGGCCGGCGTTTCCGCGGGTTCCACCAGTCCGCCGCAGTGGACGCAGTGGGGCGGAAACACCACCGCGGCCACCCGGCGCCCCCAATGCTGGAGACGTGGCTGAATGGCGCTCAATACCATACGCGTTCAAGAAAAAGGCCCTCCGGAGGCGCCGTCTGGATGGCAGGGGTGCGCCGGCCGTTGTCGAGCATAGCGCCCACCGCGGTCGGGGTCAGCCTCCCCTCCCCAACCGCCACGAGCACCCCGGTTAGACTACGCACCATTTTGTAGAGGAAACCCGGCGCCTCGGCGATGATCCGTACGCGCCGGCCGCGCCGCAGCACGTCGAGCCGGGTCAACTCGCGCACCGTGTCCTCACGAGCCGGGCCATTAAGCGCGGTAAAGGCGCGGAAGTCGTGCCGACCGTGCAGCACCGCGGCCGCGGCCCGCATCGCATCGAGATCTAGCGGCCGGAAAACCGACCAACAAAACGGGCGCGAGAAGGGGTCCGCATCCCCAAGGTGAAGGTGATACACATAACGCTTGGCGCGGACCGAAAAACGGGCGTGGAAGTCGGAAGCTGCCCGGTGGACGGAGCGGATCTGGATCGCGGGCGACAACTCGCTGCGGAGCGCCGCGAGCAGGCGGACGCTGCCATGAGGCCAATCGGCATCGAAATGAAACACCTGGCCCCGGGCGTGGACCCCCGCGTCGGTACGCCCGCTGCCGTGGATCCGGATCGGACCCTTGAAGATCGCGGCCAGCCGCGCCTCGATCACGTCCTGAATTGCGTTGCCGCCCATCTGGCTCTGCCATCCCGAGAAAGGGCCGCCATCGTAGGCGCAGACCGCCCGCCAGCGCGTGCTCACGCTTCCTCCCCTTCCCCCGCGTCGACCGGTGGCGGAAACCTCTGGTCGAGGTAATCTTGGAGGATTAGCGTTGCCGCCCGCGAATCGACGACCCCGCTGGCCCGGACCGCACGCCGCCGGGAAGGCGGAAGGGACGCCTCGGCTTCGTGGCTGGTCAGGCGCTCATCGATGAGGTGGACCGGGCAACCGAGTGTGGCGGCCAGCCGGGCTGCGAAGGCCTCAGCCTCCTTCGCCTTCGGTCCCGCAGAGTCGTCCATGTTCAAGGGATGCCCAACGACCAGCTCACGGATGCCCCGCTGACGAGCGAGCGCCAGCAGCGCCTCCCAGCGGCGAGCGGGATCCGCGTCTACGATGGCCGGCAACGGCGTCGCCACCCCCAGTTCGTCCCCGTAGCTGAGGCCGATCCGGCGGGTGCCGTAGTCAATCCCGAGAAAGCGCATCGCCTGAATTCCGGCGCCAGCTCCCCAACGGCGCAATTTCATTTGCGGCGCGCGCGCATCACCCTTGCGTAGCACGGATGACACCGCCGCCCGCGCTATCCCCGTCCGATCTCGCACGGTACGGCCGGCATCTGTCCTTGGCGGAGATCGGCGTCGAAGGTCAGCGCAAGCTTGCGGAGGCCCGAATTTTGGTCGTAGGCGCCGGCGGCCTCGGTAGTCCGGCGGCGCTCTACCTCGCCGCCGCGGGCGTCGGCACGCTCGGGATCGCCGATTTCGACCGGGTTGAAAGACACAATCTCCAACGCCAGCTCCTCCACGGGGACGCCGACGTCGGCGAGCCCAAGGTGGACTCGGCGCTCCGCCGGCTGCGCGCGGTGAACCCGGGAATCAGGCTCCAAGCCCACCCGGAAGGGGTCCAGCCCGACACCGCGCTCAGTCTGTTTTCCGCCTACGACGTGATCGTGGACGGGACGGACACCTTCGCCAGCCGCTACCTCAATAACGATGCCGCGGTAATCACCGGGCGCCCGCTGGTGCACGGCAACGTTTTCCGCTTCGACGGGCAGCTGAGCGTGTTCGATCCGGCCCGGGGCGGGCCGTGTTACCGCTGCCTCTTCCCGCAGCCGCCCCCGGTCGGCGCCGTGCCCTCGTGCGGCGAAGCCGGTGTCATGGGCGCACTCTGCGGCGTGATCGGCAGCCTACAGGCGCTCGAGGCGATCAAGCTGGTCACGGGCGCCGGAGAACCATTGCGCGGGCGCTTGCTGGCACACGACGCTCTCGCCCAGCGTTTCCAGATCCTGAGCCTCGCGCGCGATCCAGACTGTGCCGTCTGCGGCATAACCCCAGTCATCCGCAAACTAGATCCAGAGCGTTACGCACCGGCCTGCGCCAGCCCATCTTCCACCTTTATGCCCGAGCCCTTCCCTCTTCAGATTTCCGTCTCGGCCGCGCGCGACTTAGTCCGACAAGGCCCGGCCCCAGCCCGCATCATCGACGTCCGCGAGCCCCACGAGCTGGAAATCTGTCGGCTACAAGGCGCGGAGCACATTCCGATGCGTCGGATTCCCGAGCGGCTCGCCGAGCTGCCGCGCGACCAGCACCTGCTGATCCTCTGCCACCACGGTAGCCGCAGCCTGCACGTCACCCAATACCTGCGGCAGCAGGGGTTCCCGGCGGTGAGCAACATCGCCGGCGGCATCGAGGCCTGGGCCGCCGAACTTGATCCGTCCCTCGTTCGCTACTGAGCTTTGGCGCCCTCAGACGTCGTAGAGTAGATACTCGTTGCGGAGCTGGGCGAAGGCGCGCAGCTCTGCGCCCCATTCGTCCGCCAGCGTAGCCACGGGCACGCCCGACCGCACCCCCTCGCGAACCCGCGGGTGACCAAGGACCCGGTCGAAGTAATCCGCGTGGAACTCCAGTTGGTCCCCGCCGAGCCGTTTCACCTCCGCGAGCAGCGTGATAGTGGTCAGGACCGGGCGGAAGGCCTCGCGGTCCCCCACGTGCAGCTGGACGCCCCCGCATCGCTGGCCGGCGAATTTCGAGAAGGTGGGCGTGAACCACGCCTCGCGGAATCGCACGCCAGGAAGGTTCACGGCGTTCAAGGCGTGCGCCAGCACGTGGCCGTCCAGCCAAGGTGCGCCGCACAGCTCGAAGGGGCGAGTCGTGCCCCGGCCCTCGGAGAGCGTAGTGCCCTCCAGCATTACCTGCCCCGGGTAAACCACCGCAGCATCCACGGAGGGAAGATTCGGCGAAGGCATAACCCAAGGCAGCCCGGTGGATTCGAACCAGTCCCCGCGGCGCCAGCCCGCCATCGGCACAACCTGCAGGTCGGCGGGCCGGGGCAGGAAACGTCCATTGAACAGACGAGCCAACTCGCCGGCGGTCAAACCGTGGCGCAGGGGCACGGGATACAAGCCGATGAAGGAGCTATACTCCGGAAAGCGAAGGACCGGACCCTCCATGGCGATACCGTTAATCGGGTTCGGCCGGTCGAGCACCACGAAGGGGATGCCCGCCTCCGCCGCGGCCTGCATCGCATAGGCCATGGTCGCGACATAGGTGTAAACACGGGTGCCAACGTCCTGCAGATCGAAGACCAGCACCTCGATCGAATCCAGCATCCGGGGCTCTACCGTCTTACCCTCGTGGCGGGTGTCGTACTCCCGCATGTAGGCGTCGATGCGGGTGAGCATGTCGACGGGCGGTCGCTGCGTTTCGCCGTAGAGACTGAATACCGGGAGCCCAAGCTGGGAATCGCGGTAAAACGGGACGTATTCCCCGGCTTGGGCGTCCCCGCGCACGCCATGCTCGGGACCATAAAGCGCGACGAGATCCACCTCCGAATGCGCGCGGAGGAGCTCCGCCGAGGAGCGCAGGCGCGCATCGACGGCGGTGGGGTTGGTGATTAACCCCACTCTTCGGCCGCGTAGGAGGTCGAGACGGGATTCTAGCAGGACCTCGATCCCGGGCTTCACGGACGGCTATTTCGTGGCCGGCTTGGGCGCCGTCGTGAGCGGGAAGTTGTCCGAGCGAAAGGGCGTCGCGGGCAAACCATCCGCCGAGTAAAGGTTACAAACCGGGTTGTCGGCCCAAGCGTACCGGACGGCCACGGGGGTAGGCACCTGCGTGCTGGAGACCTCGATTCGGTCCGAACCAAGGATCTTCCCGGTGGCCCAGTGCCAAACACGGTCCTCGCCGCAGAGCGCGAAGCCGCGGACCTCCGCGACGTCGAACGCACGCAGCGAGCTGCCGAACGTGTCGAGCGAGACGACGGCTTTGCCACCCCCGAACTGAGCCGATCGAAATTCCGGACTGCGGTGCGGCAGCGTCCGGCCGTAGTCCCGCGCGAGGGCGATCCGAGCGAGGCGTGCGGCGACCTCCTGCTTGTTGCGGGGATGAATGTCACGGCCTTCGCCCACATCGATAATGACCGCCTGGCCGGTATTCGGCAGGCGCTGGGCCTTGGTCTGTGCTTCGCGCAGCTCTGCCCAGTCGCTTTCGCTGGGGCTGGGCTTCTCGTCCCGGAAGTCCGCTAGCTGCACCCAGTAGAAGGGGAAGTCACCCTGGCCCCACTCCTTGCGCCATTGCTCAATCATGAACGGGAAAAGGGTGGCGTATTCGTGCGCGCGACCGGCATTGGATTCGCCTTGGTACCAGATCACGCCTTTCATCCCGTAGCCGAGCGTCGGATGCACCACCCCTGCGAAGATATTGCCGGGGCGGGCATTCCCGGTGAGCCAGTCCTGCGGTGCACGGGGGGCGGCCTTTTTGGCCGCCTTGGCCTTCGCCGCGTCCTCGCGATGTTTCTGTACAGAGGCCTCGAAGGCCGCGCGGCCTTCAGGGGAAAGCAGGCCCGCCTCCCGCTGGCGCGAGCCGGCCATGAGGGCCGTGAAGCGGGAATCTGACTCAAGCGCGGAGCGACGCACCCAGGCTTCGGCCGCGGAACCGCCCCACGCATTGTCGATCAAGCCCACCGGAACCTTCAGGACCTGATGCAGGTAACGACCAAAGAGCAGGCCGACCGCGCTGAACGACGGCGTACTCGCGGGCGAAGCGGCTTCCCACTTTCCCTTGAAATCGGACTGCAACTCCTGCGTGCCGACCTGGGGCACGGAGATCAAGCGCACCTGCGGCAGGTCGGTGGCCAAAGCCTCCAGATCTCCGTGGTACGACTGGGATAGCGACCACTGCATGTTGGACTGCCCGGAGCACATCCAGACCTCGCCGACCAGCACATCCCTGAGCGTGCGCTGGCTTGAACCGGCAATGGCAATCGAGCGCGGCTCCGCGCTGGCGGCCAGCGGCGCGAGGCGGACGGTCCAGCGTCCATCGGCGCCGGCGGTGGCAAGGTGCGTCTGGCCAGCGAAGGAGACCGTGACGGCGGTACCCGGGGCGTCCCAGCCCCAGATCGGGTTGGCCTGCCGCTGCTGCAGGACCATCCCGTCGCTGATGATCGCGGGGAGCCGCAGTTGGGCGCGAAGGACAGGCGCGGCTAGGGTCAGGAGCGCAAAAACAAGAAGGAGCGGGGATCTCATATGGGTAAGCACGAAAGGTGTACGGCGTTCCCCGCGCGGGATGCAATCCCGGGCTAGGCGGAACGACCTTGCCCCCAGCCGGCACCGCCGCGAGAACGCGGCGGTGCCCCTCACCCCATCGCTCCCCATTTCCCGCCGGGAATTCCTCCAGCGCTCCTCCTCGGCCCTGATCGCGGGCTCCCTGGCTCACGCCGCGGATGCGTCCACGCTTCCGCTAGTGGACATTCATCAGCACACCAATTACGGGGGCGGTCGCGATAAGGTCACGTACGCGCCGGTGCTACCGCCGCCGCGGCAGGATGGGGACCTCGTGGGCCACCAGCGCGCACTGGGCGCGACGCAGACCATATTGCTCCCGTCCGGACGCCCGGTGGCGCGCACGTCGACGCACCAAGGTCGGGCCAACGGGCTCGACAGCACCTGCACCGGTAACGACGACTGCTTGGCCGTAGCCCGTCGGCATCCGGGCGAATTCTTCTTCGGAGCCAACGAGGTAAGCGACCTCGAGGATGCGCCGGCGGTGATCGAGAAATACCTCAAGCTAGGCGCGGTGATTATCGGCGAGCAGAAGTTCGGCGTGGAATGCGACGCGCCGGCGATGCGGCGGCTCTACGCGCTCGCCGCCGATTTCGGGGTGCCGATCCTGCTCCATTGGCAGACGGGCAGCTACAACCACGGCTTCGACCGTTTCCACCGCATGCTGGCGCAGTATCCGCGCACGAGCTTCATCGGCCACGCCCAGACCTGGTGGGCCCATGTCGACGCCGCCTACGTGGACGATCAGCGAAACCTTTACCCGCGCGGCAAGGTGAAGCCAGGCGGCCTCACCGACCGCTACCTGCAAGACTATCCGAACCTCTTCGCTGATCTCTCCGCTGGTTCGGGACTCAATGCCTTTGCCCGAGATCCCGAACATGGCCGCGCGTTCTTGGAGCGCCATCAGGACAAGTTACTTTACGGGAGTGATTGTACCGACGTGAACGCGGCGCCTGTCCAGTGTTCCGGCGCGCGGCAACTGGCCCAGATAAAGGCCCTTTCGCCTTCTCCCGCCATCGAACGGAAGATCCGGTACGAGACAGCGCGGAAGCTCTTCCGGCTCGCCGGCTGAAGGGTCAGCCGCCCCCGGCGAGCGCGAGGAGCATCCGGCGCGTCGTTTCTGTACCTTTGCGCATGACGTCGAGATTGAAGCTCTCGTTGGGGGCGTGGAGATTATCCTCGGGGAGAAAGAGACCCATCATTACTGAATCGAGGCCAGTTACCCGTTTGATGTCGGAGATGATCGGTACGCTTCCGCCTTCGCGGAGGTAGAGCGGGGCGCGACCCCAGACTTCGCGCACGGCCTGCTCAGTGGCCTGAAAGGCGCGGGCAAGCACTGGCGACTGGTCCGCCGGGGTGTTCGAACGCCCCGGCGGAACCACCACGTAAGGATCGCCCTGATGCTGGTCAACAAACTCAAGCCGGATGCCCTTGGGCAGGCGCGCGCGGATCGTGTCCATCACCAACTTCTTAATGCGCTGCGGCCGCTGGTTTGGCACCAGACGGCAGCTGATCTTCGCAAACGCCTTGCTGGGGATCACGGTCTTCGTGCCCTCACCCTGGTAGCCGCCGCCGATCCCGTTGAACTCCAACGTAGGCTGGAACCGCGAGGACTCGAAGGGATTAAACCCCGGCGTCGTGTAGAACGTGTCTATCCCGAGGAATTCTGCGTAGGCGCGCTCGTCCGTGCCGAGGCGGCGCAGTTCCTCCCGCTCCCAAGGATGGACGTCCAGCACGTCGTCGTAGAAACCAGGGACATTCACGCGACCTTCGGGCGTGTGGAGCGTCGCGAGGATTTCCGCGAGGGCCTGGATCGGGTTGCGCAGGACGCCACCATGCAGACCCGAGTGTAGGTCACCCTTGGCGCCGGTGAGATGGACGTCGAAGAGAGCCAGCCCGCGCAAGCCGCAAGTCAGTACGACCTGGTTAGGGTTGGGCAGCGCCGTGTCGGAGAGGAAGACGAAGTCAGCCTGCCGCAGCCGGTCCGCGTAGCGCTCCAGAAACTTGGGGAAGCTGGGGCTGCCCATCTCCTCCTCGCCCTCGATCAGAAACGTAATGCGCAGCGGCAGAGCCGGGTCGGCCTCCAACGCTTCGGCGACGGCGGCGACGTTCGTCAGGAGTGGGCCCTTATTGTCCGCGGCGCCGCGGCCGTAGATCCGGTTACCTATGATCGTGGGCTCGAAGGCAGGCGTGCGCCACAGGTCGAGCGGATCGGCGGGCTGAACGTCGTAGTGTCCGTAAATCACGACGTGGGGCCAGCGGGGGTCACCGCCACGGTGAGCGAGCACGATCGGGTGGAGGTCGGTGCGGACCACCTCGACTTGGAAACCGATCGAGCCGAGCAGGCCCGAGATAAACTCCTGCGCTCCCTGCATCCCGGCGCGGAAACGCGAGTCGGCAGAGATGCTGGGATGGCGGATGAACTCCTGCAGTTTGGCGACGGGGTCGAACATGGTTAGAAGGGTCGAAGCTTGGACCGGACGGTGGGCAGGTTGCGGCACGAGGCAAGGCCGGGGCGCCGAAAGGCCCCGGGGGCGCCGCGAAGGCGCGGGCGGCCTCAGTGTTTGAAGTGGCGGCAGCCAGTGAAGACCATCGCCATGCCGCGGGCGTCGGCGGCAGCGATGACCTCGGCATCCCGCAGCGCGCCCCCTGGCTGGATGGCGGCCGTCGCCCCGGCATCGGCCGCCGCGAGCAGGCCGTCGGGAAACGGAAAGAGGGCCTCGCTGGCGACCACCGAGCCGCGCAGGGACAGCCCGGCTTCACCCGCCTTCCAGACCGCGATGCGGGAGCTGTCGACGCGCGCCATCTGGCCGGCGCCCACGCCCAGGGTTCGCTCGTCCTGACAGTAAACGATCGCGTTGGATTTCACGTGCTTGCAGACCTTCCAGCCGAAGAGCAGCGACGCCATCTCCTCGGGCGACGGAGCCCGGCGAGAAACCACCCTGAACTCATCGACCTTGCCCAGCGTCCGATTCGCGTCCTGCAGCAGCACCCCACCGATCACCGAACGGATGTCCTGCAGCGCTTCGGCTTGCTGACCGTTCTTGGCGACCATCAGGCGAAGGTTCTTTTTTTTACCCAAGATCGCGAGGGCCTCCTCGTTGAAGCGCGGCGCGATGATCACCTCCGTGAAGATCTCGGCGATGGCGCCGGCCAAGGCACCGTCCAGCGTCTGGTTCACGATGACGATCCCGCCAAAAGGGGCCTGGCGGTCCGTCGCAAAGGCCTGCTCCCAAGCGTCCAGCAGGCTGTCCGCGCTGGCTACTCCGCACGGGTTGGTGTGTTTGAGGATGGCGACCGTGGGCCGCTGGAACTCGCCGATGAGCTGTGTCGCCGAGGTGATGTCCAGCAGGTTATTGTAGGAAAGCTCCTTGCCCTGCAGCTGCTGGAAGTGGTCGTGGAAGGTGCCGTAGAGGGCGGCCCGCTGATGTGGGTTTTCCCCATAGCGCAGGGTCTGGGCCCGGGGCCACGACAAGGTCAGCCTCTCGGGAAAGCCGGCGAGGGCGTCCAGATCAGGACCTTCCTCCTGCTGCTGAAGGTATCGGGCAATCGCGGCGTCGTAGGCGGCGGTGCGCTGGAAGACCTTCCGGGCCAGTCTGCGCCGCAGTCCCGCGAGCTCATCTGGGGCGGAGGCTTCGGCCGCGAGGGCCGCGAGAACCGGGCCATAGTCGTCCGGGTCGCAGACTACGGTGACGCTCTCATGGTTCTTCGCGGCGCTGCGCAACATTGAGGGTCCGCCGATGTCGATATTCTCGATCGCTTCCTCGAAGGCGACATCCGGCTTGGCTACCGTCTCCTCGAAGGGATAGAGGTTCACGACCACGAGGTCGATCAGCTCGATCCCGTTCGCCGCCGCCTGCGCAAGATGCTCCGTCTTGTCCCGCCGGCACAGCAGACCGCCGTGCACCTTCGGGTGAAGGGTCTTCACGCGTCCTTCCATGATCTCGGGAAACCCCGTGTGCTTGCCGACCTCGGTAACCTGCAGCCCCGCATCTGCCAACAGGCGGGCGGTGCCGCCAGTGGAAAGCAGGGTGAAGCCGTGCCGCCCGGCAAGTTCGCGGGCGAAGGCGACCAGCCCACGTTTGTCGGAAACTGAAAGGAGCGCGAATTTTGCCATGGACGGTGTTCTTCCCCTTCCCGCCCGTGTGCAGCAAGCGCGAAAGCCGCGCAGCCACTTGCAGCCGAGGGCGCACGCGTCAAGGGTTTGACGGTGTACCCGCCGAGTGAACTTCCTGGGCTCAGCGCCCATCTCGACCGCCTCTGCCACCATCACGGCGGGGCCAGCCTCCCGCCGGACAAGCCCCACGCCTTCGTCTACTTTGTCACGATTCGCAACGCTTCGGACCGCACCGTGACGCTACTCGGGCGGAAATGGGTAATCGAAAACGCGGATGGCAGCCGAACCGTGATCGAGGGGGACCGGATCGTCGGCGAGACGCCGCGTCTCGCGCCGGGCGAGCTGTTTTCTTACAACAGTTTCCACGTGACGGGCGCGGACGCCCGCGTGCATGGGAGTTTCCACGGAATCGACGACCACGGGTGCCGCGTCTTCGTGATGCTCGCGCCCTTCGAGCTTCGCGTGCCGCGCGAGGAAAAGGGGACCGGCAGCTGATCGCCGCCGAGGGAAATGTGGCCCGCGCGCGTTTCGTTCTGGTTTCCGCCGGGCCTTTACCCTTTGCTAGAGCGGAATGAAGTTAATCGACCTGAACCGCGCGGGCGGCATTGGCGCCAACGCGTTGTTCGTCCAGCTCGGCGACCTGAAGATCCTGATCGACTGCGGGCTTAATCCGAAGGAGGTGGGTCGGAAAGCGACCCCGGATCTGACCCCGCTACGCGGCATCGAGCTCGATCTGATCATTATCACGCACTGCCACCTCGACCACATTGGTAGCCTCCCCGTACTGCTGCGCGAGCAGAAGCAGGCCCCGGTGGTGATGACCACCTCCAGTCGCATGTTGATCGAGCGGATGCTCCACAATTCCGCCAACGTGATGCTCCGGCAGAAGGAAGAGGAAAACATTCCCGACTACCCGCTCTTCACCCATGACGAAATTGACCGCTGCGCTCGGCGGCTGACCGGAATACCTTACGGCCAGGCAAAGCGTTTCCGGGGCAGCCGCGACGAGATCGAAATCATCTTCCATCCCGCGGGCCACGTGGCGGGGGCCGCCGGCGTGGAGCTCCACTACAAGCATCGCAGCATTTTTTTTACCGGGGATGTGCTGTTCGAGAACCAGCGAACCTTGGCGGGCGCGAAGTTCCCGGCCGGACATTTCGACACCGTGGTGACTGAGACGACCCGTGGCGCGACCGAGCGCCCGGCGGGCAAAGAACGGGTGCACGAGGTAGCCCGGTTGGTCGCCACCGCGAACGATACCCTTCACCGCGGTGGCTCGCTCCTGTTGCCTGTCTTCGCGCTGGGGCGAATGCAAGAGCTGTTCGCGATTCTGCACGACGCCCGCAAGTTCGGCCGTCTCGCCGACTGCACCATCTACACCGGGGGACTGGGCGTGGACCTCGCCGACTACTTCGACGAGATCTCGCGCAAGACTAAGCACGTGCAGTTCAACCGAAACATTCTCAAGGACCTGAAGGTGAAGCCACTGCCGCGCCAGCTGAAACCCGGCGCGGAACCTGCGCCACGCTCCATCTACGTGGTAAGCTCGGGGATGATGGTGGAGAAGACTCCGAGCTACGTGCTCGCCTCTGGAATGCTCGGCCACGCTAAGCACACCATCGGCTTCGTGGGCTTCTGCGATCCCGACACGCCCGGCGGCCAGCTCTTGGCGACCAAACCCGGAGAGGATTTCCTCTTTGCCGCTGCTAACGTGAAGGCCAAGGTGCGCGCCCACGTCGAGCGCTTCGAGCTCAGTGGTCACGCGGACCGCGAGGAGCTGCTTGAGTTCGTGCTGCAGACACAGGCGCGGAAAATCGTGCTGACGCACGGCGATCCGCCGGCGCGCGCGTGGTTCGCAGAGCAGCTAACACGCCAACTCGGCCCCGATCGCGTGCTCGATCCCCAGCCGCTTCAGACCTACCAAGTCTGAGGCGCGCTCCCCGTTCTAATCGAGCACGTCAAGCTCGGGCCATTGCGCGAGCTTGCGGTGCAGCGTGCGCCGGCTGAGACCGAGCAGCACGGCCGCGCGCGTGCGGTTACCTCGGGCCTTGAGCAGCGCCTCGCGGAGCAACCGCTTTTCATTCTCCTCCACCGAAAGCGAGGACGCAGCCGGAGACGAGGGTACGGGAGCGTCCCCCACCAGCGTAGGCGAGGCCGGAGGCGTCGGCGCCGAGGGATCCCCACGAAACCGGACCTCTAGGTCGTACTCGGTGAGGCTGCCGCCGCGGCGGAGCACCACCACGTTCTCACAAAAATTGCGGAGCTCGCGGATATTTCCCGGCCAGGAGTAGCGCTGGAGGGTGCGCAACGCACCTGGCTCCACGGTCAGAGGAGGGACGCCGTTCTCCTCCGAAAACTGTCGGATAAAGTGCCCGAGGAGCAGCGGAACGTCGTCCCTTCGCTCCCGCAGCGGAGGCATCCGGATCCGAATAACATTTAAGCGGAAGAAGAGATCCTCGCGAAACTGCCCTTGGCGAACCATCGCCTCCAAGTCGCGGTTGGTGGCCGCCACCAGCCGCACGTCGAGCTCAAGCGATTTAGAGCCGCCGACTCGCTCGATCGCCTTCGTCTCCAGGAAGCGCAGGAGTTTAACTTGGGTGGACGCGGAGATTTCGCCGATCTCGTCGAGAAAGAGCGTACCGCCGTCCGCAGACTCGAACCGCCCAACTCGTCGCTCGGTGGCTCCGGTGAACGCGCCGCGCTCATGGCCG
>SYDD01000256.1 GCA_005786775.1 Opitutaceae bacterium | reverse complement strand
GAGGAAGTGCGGCCAGTCCGTTCCCCGCGCCCCGGCGGGTGGCGGCCGCGGCGGTCCTCGGAACACCACCTCCGGGTTGGCCACGGGCGCGACCGGCGCCGGCGCGGGGCCCGCCGCAATCTCGGGCGGGGCCGGGTCGGGGAACGCATCCGGGACCGCCGCCGCGCGCGCCGCGAAGCCCGTGAGCAGGAGGCCGAGGGCCAGAGGGATGCGGGGGTTTCCGGAGCGGGGGAAGCGGGAGGAGGGGTTCCGAAGGCGCGACACAGTGAACGGGGAGCAAGGCGCGGCGGGGCGGGAGGTCAACGGAGCGGAAGCGGCGGGTGCAGGCCCCTCATCCCGCGGCATATTCGGGCGATCAGGGCCACCTCGCAGGCTCACCCGGTGACTCGGGAAGCGAATCTCGCTGGCACCGCCGGCATCCCGCCCCGGGCGCAGTTCGCTGACGCAACACATTCCGCCGCAATATTAAGCAACCCATTGCTGCCCCATTTTCCGGCCCCATTTCAACGGATATGGCACCAGAGCCATACTTTGCCCTTGCGGTATGGGTACCCAGCCATACGAGGTCCCGCGATGAAGATGACGATGCACATCGATGAGGAGGTCCTCGACCGCGTGATGAGGATCACCGGCGCGAAGACCAAGACCGCCGCCGTCGAAATCGCGCTCACGGAGATGGCCCGCCGGCACCGGATGAAGGAACTGTTCTCCGCCGGCCTCGGCCTGGCGCCCGAAGAGCTGAAGGCCGCGTTCGACCCGGCCGCCTGGCCCGATGAATCCTCACCCGTGCCGCACGCGGCGGAAGCCCCGGCGCCCTATGGAAAACCTGATCCTGCCGGACAGTAACGTCTACATCGGCGCGGCGCGCGCCGGGGTGGACCCGTTCCGGGAATTCGCCGCGGGCATCGACCGCCACGAGCTCGAATTCGCGACCTGCGGCGTGGTGATGCTAGAGGTTTGCCGCGGGCTCCGCGACCCGGGGATCCTGCAACGCTTCCGCGAGCGGTTCGCCGTGATGCTCTTCATCCCGACGACCCAGCAGCTATGGGAACACTCCGTCGAACTCGCGTGGTCGCTCGACCGGCGCGGCCACGTCCTGCCCGCGCCGGACTTGCTGCTCGCGGCCCACGCGCTGCACGCCGGCGCCACCCTCCTCACCCGGGATGCGCACTTCCGGTTGATCCCCGGCCTGCGGGTCATCGACCGCCTGCCTCCCGTCTGAGGTGTGCGCGCGCCGCAGGGCGCCCCCGTGGCGGCGAGGGTTGCGATGCCGCATCGCCCGGTCCCCGCCCAGGACCAGCCGTCCGCGGTTGACCTTCTCGCGGCAAACGCTGCCCTACCCGCCAACCCCCAATCCTGATGACCCTGCGAACCCTCCGCCTGCTGCCAACCGTCCTGGTGCCCGCCCTCGCGTGGGCCGCCGCGCCCAGCACCCCGCCCGCGCCGGCGCCGGCCGCCACCGGCGAGACCGTCACCCTGAAGCCCTTCGAGGTCACCGCCGAGGCCTCGCGCGGCTACCGCGTCACGACCGCCTCCACCGCCACGCGCACCAACACCGCGCTCATCGACATCCCGCAGACCGTCGACATCGTCACGAAGGAGTTCTGGGCCGACATCGGGGCGAGCTCTTTCGACGAGTCCTTCCGCTACGTGGCCAACGTGTACGTGCGCAACCGGCACGCGGGCTCGGGCGACGGGGTGAACCTCCGCGGCTTCGAGACCAACGGCTCGATCTCGGCCGACGGCGTGCGGATGGGGAACTACAAGCGGGACCTCGTCGGCTACGAGCGGCTCGAGATCGTCAAGGGCCCGCCCTCCGCGGTGCAGGGCCGCGCCGGCGGCACCGGCCTGCTCAACTACATCTGGAAAAAGCCCGCGGCGGGACGCGACGGCGGCCAGGTGAAGTACGCGCTGCGCTGGAACGAGCTCGACGCCACGCTCCACCGCGCGGAGTTCGACGCGAACACCTCGTTCGGCCGCAGCGACCGCTTCGCCGCGCGGGTCGCGGGCGCCTTCCAGCAGGGTGACGACTACATCAAGTTCAACGAGTTCCGGAACCGTGCGCTCTACCCCTCGTTCCGCTGGCAGCTGGGGAGCCGGACGGAGCTGGTGCTCGCCTCCGAGCTGCTCGACTTCACCACCCCCTCGCGCGACGAGGGCCACGGCTTCGCCATCTACCCGGAGAAGGCGCGCCGGCTGATCCCGCAGTTCGACCGCGACACCGACCCGATCACCGCGCTCCGCCTGCCCTACAACTTCAACCTCATCGGGCCGGATAACATCGACCGCCAGCGCAACGCCGCCGGCACGCTCTTCCTGACGCACCAGTTCTCGCCGAACCTCTTCTTCCGCCAGGTGGGCAATGTCCGCTACCTCGGCCAGCGCAGCTTCACCTACGCGGCCGAGAACAACCTCGTGACCAACATGCCCTCCCAGTACCTGGGCAACATCTCGGGCACGCACGGCTCCACCGCGCAGGGCGACCTTGTGGCGAAGTACGCCTTCCGGGACTGGCTCACCGGCGAGACGCTCGTCGGCTACTCCTACGGAGACTCGGGCACGACCACCTCCAACTACGCCGGCATCCCCGACGCGCCCTTCAACTTCCTCAACATCGCCGCCATCGGCGCCTCCGGCAACGCGCGGGGCTACTATGACGGCCGCAAGGTGAGCAACCTCAGCCGCTCGAGCTACAACCGCACCGCCGGCTACAGCCTCGGCCAGTACGTGCAGCAGGACGTCGGCCTGTGGCGCGACCGCCTCGTGCTCACCGGCGGCCTCCGCTCGGACCGCGACAAGACGACCACCACCAACCTCGTCACCGGCCTCGCGACCGCGGGTGGCGACACCACGCTCAACTCCTTCCGCTACGGCCTGACCGTGAAGGTGCGGCCCAACCTCGCGGTCTACGCGGTGCACAGCGTGCAGAACGACGCCACCCGCACCATCCAGCGCTACAACGGGCTGCTGGCGGGCGACCCGCGGGCGAACGAGTTCTTCACCGTCAGCCCGAACACCGAGCTCGACGAGGCGGGCGTGAAGGGCGAGCTGCTCCGCGGCCGCCTGTCCTTCTCGCTCGCGGCGTGGCGGATGACCCGCGCGGGCAGCGTGGTGAACATCCTCGCGCCCGGCATCTCCCAGGGACGCACGGTGAACATCGGCACCCAGAGCGAGGTGCAGGGCGCCGAGTCGAAGGGTTGGGAGCTGAGCGCGTTCGGCAGCCTGACCGACCGGCTGAGCGTGATCGCGAACTACACCGCGATGGACACCAGCCAGGCCTTCAGCGGGCAGCAGAACGCGATGGGCTGGACGCTCGCCACCAACAACCCCGGCCGCATCCCGCTGCGCTTCGCGCCCGAGTGGAACGGCAACCTCTTCCTCAAGCAGAGCTTCCCCGCCGGCCGCGACCGGGAGTTCGAGGCGAAAGCCGGCTTCGCCGTCATCGGCCCGTTCTACGCGCAGGTCACCGGCCTCGGACTGACCCGCGTCCCCCGCACGCAGCGCAGCTTCGACGCCGGCCTGTCCTACCGCTGGGGCAAGTACCTCGCGGACCTGATGGTCACCAACCTCGGGAACGCCCCGATGCTCGTGACCCGCGACCAGCCGCCGCGCACCTACACCCTCAGCCTCACGGGCCGCTTCTGAGTGGCGCGACGGCCGGGG
>SYDD01000255.1 GCA_005786775.1 Opitutaceae bacterium | reverse complement strand
GCGCCGCCGCCAGTTGGGTGAAAACCATTGCCCGCCGCAACTCGGGCCGCGCCGCGAACATCTCCGCGTAGAAAAGACGGCTGCAGCGATAACGAAGGAGGTGCCCTTCACGGTGGAGGCCGCGGCTTGGGAAGCCCCGACGGTGCGCGGCGGGCGCCAACGACTGGGCGTTTCTTGCGCCACGGCGCGGGGCGGTGGCAATTGGCTTCTATTGCCGGGCGCGGGCCGCCTAGGCTGACGGGATGATCTCCCCGAGGAAACCGTTGCGCGTCGCCGTAGTCGGCGGCGGGGTCACCGGGCTCACCGCCGCTTGGCAGATCCAGCGGCTGGGCCACCGGGTCACCGTGCTCGAGGCCGGTGCCCGGGCGGGCGGCGTCGTCGGCGGGCAACGGCTGGGGGCCTGGCTGCAGGAGATGGGCCCGAATTCGCTGCTGGAGAGCTCGCCGGAGATCGCGACCTTCGTGGACGACGTGGGCCTCGCGCCGCGGCGGATCTACGCGGCGCCCGCGGCCAAGCAGCGCTACCTCGTCTGCGGCGGCCGCCCCGTCGCCCTGCCAACCTCTCCGGGTGCGTTCCTGCGCACCCCGCTCTTGTCCGTCCGCGCCAAGCTGCGCCTGCTACTCGAACCGCTCTGGCGGCGGGCCCCGGCCAACGCCGAGGAGACGCTCGCGGACTTCGTCCGCCGCCGGCTCGGACAAGAGTTCCTCGACTACGCCATCAATCCCTTCGTGGCAGGCATCTACGCGGGCGACCCGGAACGATTGTCCGTGCGGCACGCGTTCCCCCGCCTGCACGCGCTCGAGCAGGAGTATGGCTCGCTTCTGCTCGGCGCTCTCCGGCGACGTAACTCCAACGGCGGGCCGAAGGGGCGCATCTTCTCCTTCCCGGAGGGACTCGGCGAAATCCCCCGCGCGCTCCAGGCGCGACTGCTTGACCCGGTGCTGCTGCGCACGCGCGTCACGGCGCTACGGCGGGCCGGGATTGGGTGGCGGCTCGCCCTCGAGCAGCGAGGAGCGCCGGGAGAGGCGGATTTCGACCTTGTGGTCTGCGCGCTGCCCGCCGACGCGCTCGCGGGCCTAGACTTTCCTGAACTCGCTCCGGACGCCAACCTGCGGTTGCTCACCGACATCCCCCACCCGCCCGTCGTCTCTGTGTTCACCGGCCACCGCCGCGAGGACGTGACTCACCCGCTGGACGGTTTCGGCCTGCTGGTGCCGGCGGTCGAGGGCGGGCGGATCCTCGGCACTCTGTTCTCGAGCACGCTCTTCCCCGGTCGCGCTCCGGACGGGCACGTGGCCCTCACTACCTTCGTCGGCGGAACCCGCCAACCCGAGCTGGCCGCGCTCGACGACGCGGCCCTAACCGCCGTCGTCCAGGAAGAGCTCGGGCGGCTCCTCGGCGTCGGCGGTACGCCCGCGATCGTCCGCTTGCAACGCTGGCGGCGGGCGATCCCGCAGTACGCGCTTGGGCACGACCGCTTCCTTGCGGCCATCGGGCGCCTCGAGGCTGCGGCACCTGGCGTGTTCGTGGGCGGGAATTGCCGCGACGGGATCTCCCTTCCGAACTGCATCGCGGCGGGCCACCGGCTCGCCGCCGCAGTGCGCCGGCACACCCAATCCTAAGCGACCGCGGCCGCGGCTGCGCGCGGCTTGGCGGCGTCCCCGCGGCGCCTGCAATCCGCTCAGCGTGGGGCCCCCTCACGCCGCTCGGCCGCGGCACGGGTGAAGCGGGTCCACGGGAGCGCCCGCAGTCGGGCCGCAGGAATGCGCGCCCCGGTGTCCTCGCAGATCCCGTAGCGGCCGTCACGGAGGCGGCGGAGGGCTACCTCCACCTCCGTGAGCGCAGACTCCTCGTGGGCCAGTTCGGCGCGCAGGTCCCGCAACTCCAGTTCGCCTTCCGTGAAGTCGACGGCGTCGGCGCCGCCTCGCTCGTGCGGTAGGCGGGTCTCCGCGGCATGCTCCCGCCGCGCCGCGAGCAGACCGGCGTGGAGGTGGGTGAGAGTACGATAGTGCCAGGCCCACTTGGGCAGGGCGAGCGGGGCGGGGATCTTCATGGCGATGCTCACCCTACGCCGCTGCCGCGGAAACGCTGCGCGCCGGTTGGCGATCGTCCCGCGTCGTTTGCGCCAGGGGCCCGGGCCGATTGAGCGCGCTGCGCAGCAGGACCCCGTGCCGGACATGCTCCACGCTCGGGGCTGGACTGCAGGCACCCGGGCGGCGAGTTGGCGCCGGAGCTTTCGTGCGTGGATTGCCACCATGGTGGCGTCCAAAAGTGCGCGAAGCACCTACTCTACGACGTAACGGAAGCCGATCTCGGGGGAGCGCGTCGATTTAGCTACCTGGACCAGCGGCATCTGCCCAGGGTTCTCGGGGGTGAGGTAACTGCCCCCAGCGGCGCGCGCTTGCGGCTCTTCGCCCGCGGCCAGCCACTCCGCCACATTACCGAGGAGGTCGCTGAACTCCGGCGCTCCGTCCCGCACCTCAGGTACAGGCCGCGTGAGAGCGAGTCCCTTGCCGGCGAGGCGGGGCGCGCTCCGCTGTTCACGGAGCGCGGCGCGGTACTCGGCCTCGACGGGCAAGCGGACCGTCCGGCCCAGCACCAAGGAGGCCCGCAGGCAAAACTCCACCGCCTCGCTCCAGCTCACGCTCTCAACCGGGAAGAAAGGTCCCTGGCGCTGGCTGGGGTTGTGGTTCATTACGCGCTCGTAGAGACGCTGGGGCACCTCGGAGACCAGCAGGCGGCGGTCCGGCGCGCCAGGCAGCGGCGCGAGCCGCTCGAGCAGGCCATCCTGCAGGGCGGCCAGATCGGCGGCGGGACGGTCGAGGAACACGAGGCGGCGGCGGAGCTCAGGATCGAGCCGCTGGCTGAGGGGAAACTCGGCACGCGCCGCGTCGAGACGGGCGAGCGCAGAGCGCACGGCGGCAAGGGCAGTGGGGAACCGGCGTTCCCGGAGGGCGGCGGCGGCAGCGCCCGCTTCCCGGGCGGCCTCCGCCACGACCACGGCGGAAGCGACGCCCTGCCGGCGCGCATCGAATTCTGCGAAGAGGTCCCTCGCCGCGTGCCGGCTGCGGGGAAACGCAGCGTTCAGCTCCGCCTGCGCGTCACGGGCGGCGGACCAGAGGGGAGCGGCGACGGCGAAGTCGCTCCGGCTCTCGGCGGCCTCCGCCTGCGCTCGCAGCCCGGCGATCCGCTCGGCAAGCGGATTAGCCTCAATGGTAGCGAGGGCGGTGGTGATCCGTTCGAGGGCGCCCCAGTCGACGTAGCGGGAGGTGGGCTCGCGCTCGTGGATCGCCTGCTGCGCCTCGCGCCAGGCGCCGTAGGCACGGATGGCGGCCGCCCAGTCGCGCGCAGCCTCCGCCACCTCGACGTCGCGCCGCGCCGCGAGGACCTGCTGCCGAAGCCCTCGAAGGACGGGATCCTCGGGGGACGGCGCTGCCACACCGCGCGCGACGGTGGCGGGAAGACCCTCCGAGGGCGCGGGCGCGATCCGGGCAGGCTCGGGGAATCCAGGGTTAGGGGTAACCCGGACCGACGGAGGCCGATTGGATTGACCGCGTTGCAACCAATAGAGGATGCCCCCGGTGAAGAGCAGCAGGAGCAGCGCGGCGAGCGGACCGAGGAGCGGTGCGAAGCGTTCCCACCATTCTCCGCGCTGGCGGAGCGCAGAGTTGCGTACGGACTCCCGCGCGTCCGAAAGCGGGGTGCGTTTCTCGAAGCCGGGTGGGGTCACGGGATCTTGGCGGAGGACTGGAGCGCCGCCCGAAGGCGGGCGATCAGGACGTCGTCGACCGGCGGTTGCAGGCGCAGCAGCACCTCCTCAAGGAGAGCGCGGGGCGGACGGGCTTGGGCGAGCACCTTCTCGAGGGCAGCAGCGAGGGCCGCACGGTCGCCGGCTTCGAGCTCGAAACGGACTAGCTCGGCGCGAGTATCCTCGTTGAGTGCGTCGATCTCGCAGATCCGGCGCAGGAGCGGTACGGCCGCGGCAGCGCCACCGGCGCGGCGCACCTCGCGGGCGACCAGCAGACCCTCCCAGCCGAGGGGCGGGAAGCGGTCGAGTAGCTGCTTGAGCTCCGTGGCGCCCTCAAGCCGCTGGCCGGCGCCGAAGAGGGCGGCCGCGCGCAGCCCGGCCCACAGGGGGGGCCGAGGGATCAAAGGCGCAGGGGTCTCCGCCGCGTCCCCGTTCTTCGCCACGCCGATTTTGGTGCCTTCACCCGCGGGAGTTTGGGCCGCTCCTGCAGCGGGGGCCGGCCGGGGCGGACGTTCGGGCGGGAGAAGGATCTCAAGGGCACGGGGGTAATTGCCCGCCAGCACCGCCGAGAGCCCTTGGAACATCCGGACCGCGTCGACGCGGTGGCCCTTTTCCTGCGCGACGACCATCACCCGCTCGAGGAGCGGCTCATCGCCGATTTGGGCGGCGAAGCGGGCGAGCATCAGGACGGCAACCTGGTCCCCGCCGAACATGGCAAGGTAGGAAGTGATCTCGCGCTCGCGGGCGGCCTGCTCGTTGGTGTCGATGTAGCTCTGCAGCAGGTCGAGGCGCGGACCGGCCGAGCGGGGGTCGTTGAACTGACGCAGCAGGGCGAAGCGGCGCGCCGGCTCGTACCGTCCGGCGCGGCGGTTGAGGCGCACCAGCTCAGCGTACAGCTCGTCGCGCTTGGCGAAGCGGCCGATCTCACGCTCGAGGCGCTGGAGGGCGGCGGCCTCCTGGCCCCGCTCCCACTCGCTGCGGGCGAGAACAATCTGCCCCTCGAGGGAGTTCTGGAGGCCCCAGGCGTTGACCACCTGCTCGGCTTCGTCGAAGCGGCCGTAATCAAAGTGGACCAGCGCCTCCTGGAGCGCGATGAACTGGTGCTTGAGCGTGCCATCGGGCGCAGCAGGCAGCATCCGCCGGGCGAGCTCGAGGATGCGCGTAAGCTGGCGGGCCTCGCGCATCCAGCCGAAGGTGAGCACGAGGTAATCGAGATCCGGATCGTAGGTCAGGCCGTCCGCCAGGACGTCGATGGCGCGCTGGGGGAGACCGAAGATTTGGGCCAGCTGCGTGGCCACGGTGCGGCGCACCGTGAGGTCGGTACGGGCGTGGCGGAGCCCCGCAAGGAGGAGCTCACGCCCCGCAAGGTAATTTCTACTTTCGATCTCGGCCACCCCGCGCGCGGTGTAGAAGCGGCCGAGGGAAAGCCGGAACGCGTCCATCCGCACCGGCAGGAAGGCGACCTGCCAGTAGGGCGCAGCCTCCCAGCCGCGCTGGTAACGGAGCAGCGACCAGATAACGGCTGCTCCCAGCAGCCAGGCGGCCACCGCGCTCACGCCGAGGAAGACCACCACACGTCGCCAAAAGAAATGGTAAAAGGTTCCCTCTGACGTGCCGAGTCGCACCCACAGCTTGAAGCGGTGGGCGCGGTCGTTGGGGTCGAAGATCTTCGCCTCCACGCGCTCGATGGACATAGGTGCTGACCCGCGGCACCGCTGGCCTCGGCTCGGCCCGCCGCAAGTCGACCGGAAGTAGGTTGAGCCCCCGGGCGAGTGCAAACTGAAACCAGCCGCCGCCCGGATGGCACGCTTAGCGGAGCGCCTGGTACATCGTGATCTTCCAGCGCTGGTTCAGATCGCTCCCCCCGGCCGGCATTAGCTGGGTGAGGAACAGCGCGACGAGGCGCTCGCGGGGGTCCACCACGTATTGGGGAAAATACGCGCTGCCCCACCCGTAAGCCCCCTCACTGCCGAGCTCCCCGTGCCAGCCCGGACGGGTGTTCACCCAGAACCCAAGGCCGAAGCCCGCGGTGTCACCGCGGTACTTCTCGCCTAGGTGATCCGTACGCATCAACTCGACCGACTTGCGGCTGAGCAGGCGGATGCCCTCCAGCTCGCCCCCGTTGAGCAGCAGTTGCAGGAACCGCGCATAGTCTCTGGCGGTTGAGAGCAGGCCGGCGCCGCCGGAAAAACACTTCCGGGGGCCACGCACGTAGTGTCCCTGATCGCCGGGACGCAGCACGCCGCCGGCGAGCGCGTAGACCTTCGCAAGCCGCGTCTCCTTCTCGGGCGGCAGGAAGAAGTGCGTGTCTGTCATCCCGAGCGGGCCGCAGATCCGCTCCGCGATGAACTGGTCCAGTGGGAGGCCGGAGACGACCTCGACCAAGCGGCCAAGCACGTCCGTCGAATAACCGTACTGGTAGGCCTCGCCCGGGTGCGCGTGGAGCGGTAGCCGGCCCAGCCGGTCGATCACGGCCGCCAGGGTCTCATCCTTGTCGGCAAAGTACCAGCCGCTGAGGCCCGCGGCCTTGTAGTCGGCGGCCGCGAGCCCGCTGCCGTAGGTGAGCCCGGCGGTATGGGTGAGCAGGTCGCGGATGCGGATCGGGCGGCGCACCTTTTCGGTGCCATAGGGGGTGCCGGGCGGCGCACCCGCGGGCGGAGGGACCGCGACCACGCCACCTTGAAAGGCGGGCAGGAAACGCTCGAGCGGATCCTGTAGGCGGAACCGGCCCTCTTCGTAGAGCATCATCACCGCGACGCTCGTCACCGCCTTGCTCATCGAGGCGATCCGGAAAATGGCGTCCGGCGCCATCGGCCGGCCGGCCTCGAGGTCTTGGTGGCCGTAGGTGCGGAAATGGGCGGGGCGGCCGGCGTGGCCGAGGTACACGATGGCCCCGGCAAGTTGCCGGCGATCCACGTGATCTTGGATCAGGGCGTCGAGGCGGTCGAGGCGGCCGGGGGCAAACCCGGCGCCCTCCTGAGCGGGCAGAGCGACGGCGAGCGCGAAGGCGGCCGGGAGAAGCAGGGGCAGGCGCATCGCCGCAGGCAACGCGCCCGCGGCGCGGGCGTCACGCGCGAAACGCGCCCGTCCCCCTCAGGGGTTGGCGGGGAGCAGCGCCTCGATCCGGTCCATGATCGCGTCCATCCGCGCGATGAGGGCGCGGTAGGGCGCGGGCGTGGCGAGGTCAATCCCCGCGCGCCGCACCAGCTCGTAGGGATGGTCAGAGCCGCCGGCCTTCAGCAGGCTAAGGTAAGTGTCGACCGCCCCGGGCTCACCGGCGAGAATCCGGTTGGCGAACAGCTGGGCCGCCGCGATTGAGGTCGCATATTGGTAGACGTAGAACCGGCTGTAAAAGTGCGGGATGTAGGCCCACTCGACGGTGACGAATTCGTCGATCGTAAGCACACCCTCGGTGTGGCCGTGGTGCCGGCGGAGGATGTCGCCGTAAAGTTGGCTCAGCCGCTGGCCAGAAAGCGCACCTCCCCGCTGGACGATCTCGTGCATCGCGAGCTCGAACTCGGCGAACATCGCCTGGCGGAAGAAGGTCCCGCGCAGACCCTCCAACGCAGAACCAAGAAAGGTGAGGCGCTCGCGGTCGTTCACCGCGACGCGCAGCATGTGTTCGAGGAGCAGGGACTCGTTCACGGTCGAGGCGATCTCGGCCGTGAAGATCGGGTAGCCAGCTGCAGTGGAGGGCTGTGCGCGGTTGGCGAGGACCGAGTGGATACCGTGGCCCCACTCGTGGGCGAGTGTGGTCAGCGACTCGTAGTCGCCGTTGTAGTTCATCAGCACGTAGGGATGAGCGTCGTGCACGCGGCCGCTCATGTAGGCGCCCGAAGTCTTGCCCGTTCGCGGGTAGGCATGCAGATAGCGGCCGGCGAGCGCGTGGGCGAGATCGCGGCCGTAGTCGGCGCCGAGCGGCGCGGCGGAGTCGAGGGTCAGCCGCCTCGCCTCATCGAGGGGGAAGGCACGCTCCCCGGGCAGCATCGGCGGGTAAATGTCCCAGTAGCGCAGGTCCTTGACCCCGAGGAGGCGGCCCCGCAGGCGGAAGTACCGATGTAGGGTGGGCAGGCCGGCGTTCGTCTCCGCGATGAGGGTACGATACACCGCCTCTGGGATGGCGTCCGCGTGGAGTGCGGCGGCGAGCGCGCTCGGGTGGCGTCGCACGCTCGCGTTGAACCAGTCTGCCTTCACCTGGGCGAAGAGCGCCGCCCCGAAGGTCCGCTCGTACTCCCGCATCCGGCCCCAGAACGCGCGGAACACGGCCTCGCGGTCCGCCCGCGCCGGCGCCGCGCGCCACCGCGTGTACCCCGCCTGGTCCAGTCGCGCCTCCGTACCGTCCGCCAAGCGGATCGTAGGCCAGGGCAGATCCGCGTTCGCCAGCACACCGTAGATCGAGCCAGCAGAGCCGGTGACCAGCGACGTGGCGGAGAGAACGGCTTCCGCCTCCGCCCCCAGCGTGTGCGGCGCGCCACGCAGGATTTCCCGGAGCGGGAAGCGGTGGGGGGCGAGCTGGGCCTCAGCGGCGAGGTACGCCTCGATCCGCTCGGCGCCCAGCGCGAGTAGCTCCGGGCGCAAGTAGCTCACGGTTCGGCTGAATTGGCTGCCAAGCAGGCCCATCTCCTGCCGGCGCTCCAAGGGCGGGGCGAGCCGGGTGTCCTCATCCGCCTGGAGCGAAGCATACGCGTAAAGGCGGATGAATTCTCGACTCCGCTGTTCGATCGCGCTGAGGGCCTCGAGGAGTACGCCCGGCCCTTCGCCTAGGCGGCCCGCGAACGCGCCAAGGGCCGGCAATTCTGCCGCCAGCCGCTCCTTCGCCGCCCGCCACGCGGCCTCGTCGCGAAACAGCGGGGTGAGGTCCCAGACGGCAAGCGGGTCGTCGGCCGCCGGCCCCGCGGGGGCGGAAGCAGCGGGAGCGGGATTGGCGTTCCGGGCGGCGGCCAACACGGCCGCCGCCGCGCGGGGCGACAGGAAGGACATCCGGCCGAAGGAGCC
Source organism: Opitutaceae bacterium (assembly GCA_005786775.1). Lineage (GTDB taxonomy): Bacteria > Verrucomicrobiota > Verrucomicrobiia > Opitutales > Opitutaceae > ER46. The sequence goes on along the minus strand of SYDD01000255.1, from coordinate 3,338 downwards.
CGAGAGCGGTCCCGCGTCAATCCCCGCCGGAGATTTCCTTGAGCCCGGCGCCCGCGGCCGCCTTCCTCTGCCCGATGCGCGTACTCCAAACGCTCCTGCCGCTGCTGCTCGCGCTGGCCGGGGCGCAGGGCGCGACGGAGCCGGATCTTGCCCGTTTCGTCGACGGTGCGCTACGCCGGGCCTCCGCGGCGGGACCCGAACTGGAGGCCGCGGTCGCCGCCGCGCGGCCGATCCTCCCCCGGATCGCGGCCGCCTCCTCGCCCGCCCTCCCGCCGGCCGCCGGCAACCCCTGGCTCAGTTCGCATTCTTTCGGGCCCGGCCTCGCCGACTACGCGCGCAACTCAGGCGGCGACCCAGTCCACTTTGAGACCTTCGTCGAAGCCGCCCGCCGGATCGTCGCCCAGAGCCAGACGCCCAAGCGCACCCCAGACGCCACCAGCCGCTGGCTCGACGCTCAGGCTGGGCACATCGAGGCCGCCATCGCGACGCTCGGCCCCCACCCGGCCCGCCCCGCCCTCGCCGCAGCAGCCGCCGACCTGCGCGTCATCGCCCTCTTCGCCCGCTTCCACGCCCGCCGGCAGATCACCGCAGTCCACTATAACCTCTTTCGCCGACAGCTGAAACTTACCGAGCTGATCGCCGCCACCTTCCAGGAGCGAGCCACGCTCAAGGTGTGGACCGACCTCGTTGAGGCCGCCGCCGCCGGCCCGGAACCAGCCGAGGACGACGCCCCCTCTCGACGCGACCTGCTGCCCGGCTGGCGCGAGGAACTCCGGCGGCTCGCGGCGAACGTCAAGGACCTCGAGGAGCAGTGCTGTCCGCCAGACGAGTCGCTGAAACTCGACGATATCTGGCGGCCGATCCTCGACGGCGACCGCAGTCCGCCCACCGTCGAACACACCGCTCCGGCCGCCGCGCCAGCCGGCCAGCCGCTGCTGGTTGTGGCCCGAGTTACGGACCCCGCGGGCGTCCAGCAAGTGCGTCTACGTTTCCGGAGCGGCACCGCAACCACCCAGTTTGCAACGCTCGAAATGTTCCCTGGCCCGGACGGCTGCCACCAGGCTGCGGTGCCCGCTGGCTTCGTCCGCGGCGGGCAGGAGATCCTCTACTTCATCGAGGTGATGGACCAGCGGGGCAACGGCACGCATTGGCCGGATCTCGACCAGGGTTTCCCGCACTACACCGTGCGGATCCATCCCTGAAGCGCCCCCGCGATGGACCGCCCAACCGCTGCGCCGCGAGTTTCTGTTGTCCGGTTCCGGAGAGGGGCCACGATCCCCGTGACCTTTCCCCGCGCCAGACGTCCCCCGCCCCGATGAACCGCGCCCCGGTCCCTTCCCCCGCCCCGCCCCTCGCGTCTTGGTGGGTGCTCGATCCCCGCGTCAGCCTGCGCGCCCGGGCGGCCCTGCTCGCCGCCGCGGCCGGCGTGGCGCTGACCGCGCTCGGCGCGACGCTGGCGGCGGGCGCGCTTGAACGGGAACTCACCACCCGGACGGGAGCCCTCCTCGAAGCTGCCGCCCAGCAACTCGGGGACCGGCTCGACCAGACGGTAGCGGAGCACCTCCGCGTGCTGCGGACGGGCGCGGCCCTCCGCGTGGTCCGCGCGCCCGGCGCCCCCGCCGAGAAACGCCAGGCCCTCCTTGACCTCCTCGATCCCCAGCCGGAGTTAGCCTGGCTCGCCCTCACCGACGCCCAGGGCAGGATCACGGCGGCGACCGCGCTCTTCGCGGAAGGCACGGACGTCGCACTGCAAGCGTGGTTCCGGGGCGCGCGCGAACAGGCGTTCGTGGCCGATCCCCGGGAAAGCCCAGCCATTCCGCCCCGCGCCAACCGCGAGGAATCCCTCGACGGGCCGCCGCGTTCCCTCGAGCTGGCGGTCCCCGTGGCCGACGCGGACGGCAATCCGGCCGGCGTCCTGGCAGCGGGCCTGCGCTGGGACTGGACCCGGGATGCCCTGCGCGCGGCGCTGCCCGAGCCGCTGCGCCGGGCAAAAATTGGCGCCACGCTTTACGCAGAGGCGGGCACCGTGCTCTTGGACGGGGAAGCCTCCGGCTGGAGCCAGCCTCCGGAATTGCCCGCGCTACCCGAAGGACGGCGTTGGCGGGGACAGTTCACCGAGACGGCCGCGGACGGAGCCACGTACCTCAGCGCGTTCGCGCGCAGCCGCGGGTTCCGCGACCACCGGGGACTCGGATGGGTGACCGTCACCCGGCAACCCGCGGCAGAGGCCCTCGCGCCCGCCCGGGCCCTTGGTCGCCAGGTGGCCCTCGCGGGTTTGGTGTTGACCTTCTTGGCCGCGGGCGCCGCATGGCTGGCCGCCGGCCGGATTTCGCGCCGGCTGCGCTCCGTGGGCGCCGCGGCGGACCGAATTCGTGGCGGGGATGTGCTGGCCACGCTACCCGGTACCGGCGGCGAGGAAGAGGTGGACCGAATGTGCCAGGCCGTCGGCCGCCTCGTGGAGGGCCTGCGGCCGCCGCCCGACCTCAGCCCGCCGGCCCAGCCGCCCCCGCGGCCGCCGCGGACCGACTTCCACGTCTGAACTGGAAGCCGCGCCGGGCCGTACCGTTTCGCGCGAGCCGCGGCTCGACAGCGGCGGCGCGCGGGGCTTGCCTCGCCTCACCCCCGATGAAACGCCGTTCCTTCCTCTCCGGCCTCGCCGGCGCCACCGCCACCCCGCTCCTCCCCCGCCTCGCCGCCGCCGCGCCCGCGCCGGTCGCGCTCGGCCTCGATAACTTCGCCGTCCGCGCGATGGGGTGGAAGGCGCCCGAACTTATTGCCTACGCCGCCGCGCAGAAGTGCGACGTGCTACTCATCTCCGATCTCGACGCCGTGGGCCCCCTCGGAGACGCGGAGTTGCGGGAAGTGCGGCGCCAAGCCGACGCGGCTGGCCTCGGCCTCTACGTCGGCAGCTGGAGCATCTGCCCCACGTCGAAGGCGTTCCGGCCCACCTGGGGCACCGCCGAGGAGCACGTCCGCCTCGGCCTCCGCGTCGCGCGCGCCCTCGGCTCGCCCGTCTTCCGCGTGGTCCTCGGCAATATGGAGGACCGCAAGACGCCGGGCGGCATCCGCGCGCGGATGGCGGACACCCTCGCGGTGATCCGGGCCTGCCGGCGCGACATCCTCGCCTCCGGCGTGCGCCTTGCCCTTGAGAACCACGCGGGCGACCTCCATTCTTGGGAATTGCGCGCCCTGATCGACGAGGCCGGCCACGACCTCGTGGGCGCGAACCTCGACACCGGCAACGCCTTCTGGACGCTCGAGGACCCGATGGACGTGATCGAGACCCTCGGCCCGGTGGCGCTCTGCTCCAGCCTGCGCGACGCGATGGTCTGGGAGGC
>SYDD01000254.1 GCA_005786775.1 Opitutaceae bacterium | reverse complement strand
TATCGTACCCCTTTCCAGCGCGAACGCGACCGGATCATTCACGCTCACGCCTTCCGCAAGCTCCAGTCCAAGACCCAGGTCTTCCTCTCCGGCGAATACGACTTCTACCGCACCCGCCTCACGCACTCGATGGAGGTCGCCCAGATCGGACGATCGATTTGCACGTTCCTCGAGTCCCGCGGCGAACCGCTCGCGCCCGACTTCCGCCTCGACAGCGACCTGGTCGAGGCGTGCTGCCTCGCCCACGACCTCGGCCACCCGCCCTTCGGCCACTCCGGCGAACGCACGCTCCAGGAACTGATGGCCAACTGGGGCGGCTTCGAGGGCAATGCCCAGACCCTCCATCTCCTGACCGAGACCATGTACCAGCGCGAGGGCGGCGTGAGCGGGATGGCCCCCACCCGCGCCCTCCTCGACGGAGTGCTTAAGTACAAGAAGCTGTTTCGCGAGTTCCCCGCCCCGCCCCCGCGCCACTTTCTCTACGACCCGCAGGAACGCCACCGCGACTGGGTCTTCGGTGGACAGCGCCTCCCGGCCGCACTGCAGACCGGCGACGCGCTCAACGCCCTCAAGAGCGTCGAATGCCAGATTATGGACTGGGCCGATGACGTGGCCTACTCGATCAACGACATCATCGACGGGGTCGGCGCCGGCTTCCTCACGCTCGAGCGGATGGAACGCTGGGCCGCGGAGACGGGCATCGGCGCTGATGAACAACGCTGGCTGGAGGCAATCTTCGCCGCCGTCCGCGGCGACCGTCTGGAACGCGTGCTCAGCCAGCGGATCGGGGCCTTCATCACCGCCTGCCGCCTGCGCGAACGACGCACCTTTCTCTCGGCGCAGACCCACCGTTATGGGTTCGAACTGGTCATCACGCCGGCGGTGCAGCGCGAGGCTGCGTTCTACAAACGCCTTGCCAACGACATCATCTTCGAGAGTCCGCAGCTGCAGCAGATGGAGCATAAGGCGCGCCGCGTGATGTTCGATCTCTGGCGCTCCTGCTGGGAGCACTACGTGACGCCGGGCGCCCGCGTCATCCGGCTCCTGCCCCCGCAGGTCGGCCGGCTCATTGCCACCGAGACCACCGAGGCGGGCAAGGCGCGCCGCATCTGCGACTGGCTCGCCGGGCTGACCGACGGGATGATCGTCCGCATCCACCAACGCCTCTTCGACCCCCGCTTCGGCAGTATCCGCGACCTCAGCTCCTGAACCGCCTCCCTTCCTCCGATGTTTTTCCGTCTCGTTTCCGTCACGCTGCTCGGCTTCACCGTCCGCCTCGCTGCCGCAGTCCCCGCTGAGGGTGAACCTCTCGACCTCGCCGCGCTGCGCTCCGCGCTGATCCCGAAGCGGGAGGTGGCCGCCGATGCATTCCTCCGCACTCTCCCCACGGCGGACGGCCGGGGCGTGGTCATCGCCGTCTTCGACACCGGGGTTGACCCCGCGGCCGCGGGCCTCGCCGTCACTTCGACCGGGGAACGGAAGCTCGTGGACATCCTCGATGCCTCCGGTTCAGGCGACGTAGTCACCAGCACCCGCCGCCGGCCGGACGCGGAAGGTGGGCTGAAGGGGCTCTCCGGCCGCCATCTGACCCTGCCCGAGGGGCTCGTGAATCCGAAGGGTGAGTTCCATCTCGGTCTAAAGCCTGCCGCGGAACTGTTCCCCGCCGCCGTGCTCAAGCGGCTCGCGGACCTCCGCGCCGGAGAACGCGCGGCCGCCGCTTCTCGCCGCCAGGCCGCCCGCGACCGGGGTCCTGACGCCGCCGCGCGCCGTGCCGCTCAAGCCCGTGCCCCCGAGGACCGTACCCGCGCGGAACGCGACCTCCTTGCCCGCGCCGAGGCCCTTGAGGCCCTAGAAAATGCCAAGCCGGCTGACGAGACCATCGCCCTGCACGACTGCCTCGTCTGGCACGACGGGGAGCATTGGCGGGTGCTCGTCGATACCGACGAGGACGGCGATCTTCGCGATGAGAAGGTGCTGCGGCCCTATGGTGTGGCCGGCGAGCATGCCTCCTTCGGTCCGGTGACCAACGCCTCCTTCGGGGTCCAAGTGTACGAGGGCGGCGATCTGCTCTCGATCGTCACGGTCGGCGGTAACCACGGGACCCACGTGGCGGCGATCGCTTGCGCCCATTTCCCCGGTGAGCCCGCGCGCGACGGCATCGCCCCCGGCGCCCGCATCCTCTCGATCAAGATCGGGGACATCCGCACCGGCGGCAGTTCCTATGGCACCAGCGAGCTCCGTGCGGCCGCCCTCACGGCCAAGCATCGCGTGGATATCGTCAACGCCAGCTGGGGCGGCCGGTCGCTTTACCAAGATGGCCGCAACCGCAACAGCCGTTCCTACGACCTAATGGTCGAGCGGCACGACATCCTCGCGGTCCTTTCGGCGGGCAATAATGGCCCGGCCTTGGGCACGGCGGGTTCGGCGGGTGCCGAGGCGAATCGCGTCCTCGGCGTGGGCGCGTACCTATCCCCCGAGATGGGTCGGGTGCTGTACCAAGCCCTCTCCCGACATCCGGGCACCGCGCAACAGTTCACCAGCCGCGGGCCGACCAAGGACGGCGACCTCGGCGTGGATGTAATGGCCCCCGGCGCAGCGTTCGCGAGCGTCTCGACGGAGGGCCTCAAGGGCGCGGAGATGATGAACGGCACCTCGATGGCCTCGCCTTCCGCGGCGGGCGTCGCGGCGCTGGTGCTCAGCGCGGCGCGGCAAAAGGGGATCGACGCCTCCCCGGCGCGCCTGCGGGCGGCGCTGATCCTCGGCGCCCAGCCCTTGCCGGACGAGGATGCGGCCACGCGGGGCGCCGGGCTGATCCACGCGCCGCGGGCCTGGGAGCGGCTGCAGGCCCTGCAGGGCGTCGCGGCGTTCGGCGGCTTCTATGACCTAGAGGTGGACCAGGGCACCTTCACCAGCCGTGGTCGGGGGCTGCAGCTCCGCGAAGTCCTGACCGAGCCGCGCCGCCGGGTCTCCGTTAAGGTCACCCCGGCCTGGAGCGAGTCCGTTGCGCCGGAGTCCCGCGTGGCCTTTGCCGCCGACCTGCGCCTGCGGCCCAGCGCGCCTTGGATCCAAGCGCCGGACTACGTGCACCTTTCGAACGGGCCGCGCACTTTTGGTCTCGTCGTCGCGGCCCCGCC
>SYDD01000253.1 GCA_005786775.1 Opitutaceae bacterium | reverse complement strand
GTCGAACCGGGGAACCCGGCAAGCGGGCTGCTGCCCGGCGTCGCCCCGCGCGCGCCCGCGCCCGAGGGGGACGCCGGCCCGGGCGAGCACGTCGCGCAGCCGGGCGTAGGGCACCGCGTGCGGCGAGCCGCCGTGCTCGCGCGCGAGGACGGCCGCCGCCCCCGCCGCCTGGCCCAGCATCAAAAACACCGGCTCCATCCGGATCGACCCGTAGGCCGCGTGCGTCGACGAGAGGCAGACCGGCACGAGGAGGTTGTCCGCCTCCGTCCGGAGCGGCAGCAGCGCCCGGTAGCTGAGCGGGAAGGCCCGGATGTTTTCCAGGAAGTGTCCTTCCACCCGCAGGCGTCCCTGCTCGTCCGCGTACAGCCCGACCACGTGGGAATCCAGGGCGTAGGAGGCGAACGCGACGGGATCGGGCACCGTGGTGCGCCGGCGGGCGTCGTGTTCCGTGATCACGTATTCCCCGCGCAGCCGGCGGGCCTCGCGCACGTAGAGCTGGAACGGCCAGTGGCCGGTGGCGGCGAACTCGTCCCGGGCCAGGCCCCAGCGCCCGACCTCGGCGCGGGTTGCCGCGGGCACGCGCGGGTCGTGCGCGAGGAACCACAGCAGCCCCTGCACGTGATCCCGGTGCGCACGCCACCGGCGCTCCCGCTCCTCGTATCCCGCCTCGGCCCAGCCCGTGGCGCCCCCGATGAGGTCGGTCGAGAAGAGGTCCCGGTTGTTGGTGTCCGTCTTCCGGTTGGGCATCGGGGTGAGCGTGAAGAGCCGTGCGCCGGGCAGCAGCGGGCGCCCGGCGATGAAGCGCAGGACGAGCTCGTGTTGCCGCGGATCGTAGTTCTCCGGCCGGCTCAGGGGCACGCGGTTGGCCGGCACGTCGGTCAGGCACACGCGGAAGGTGTAGGCTTGGACGCCCGGGTCGGCTTCCCCCTCGGGCCCGGGCGCGCGCGGGGCGACGCCGGGCAGCAGCCCGCTTGCCGGGTTCCCCGGTTCGACGAACGGGTCGATCCCGGCCGTGCGTTCCGGGGCCAGCGAGCGGACGCCGTTGAGGGATTCACCGTGCTCCCGGTTGGCCTCGCGCGCGGTCCGGTGGCTCACGCCCGCGGCCGCGAGCAGGTCGCCCTCGTAGGTCGCGTCGATGAAGGCGCGTCCGCGGAAACTCCGCCCGTCCAGCAGGCGCAGCGCGGTGAGGCGCGGCCCGGCGCGATCCACCCCGCCCGCGCGGTCGAGGCGCGCCCCGAGGTGCGCCGTCACGCCCGCCTCCCGCAGCAGGTCGGCGAGGATCCGGGACGCCACGTGCGGCTCGAAGAACCAGTGCTGCCCGGTCGCCTCGGTGACGTTCAGCGGATGCCGCGGGAGGTAGTCCGCCCGCGTCTCGTGCCGCCAGGCCCGCGGGTCGCGGTAATGGGCGTGGACGCGCCCGTAGAACTCCCGCGCGAGCCCGCCCACGGCGCGCTTGTCGCCCACGTCCGTCGCCCCGAGGCCGCCGGCGGTCATCCCCCCCAGCGCCGGTCCCGGTTCCAGCAGGACCACGCTCGCGCCCTGCCGCGCGGCCTGCACCGCCGCGGCGATCCCGGCCACCGTGCCGCCGTAGATGACGACGTCGATGGGCTCCGCCGGGGAGGCGGCGCGGACCAGGGCGAGGAACAGGGGCGCGCTGGCGAGCAGCGGGCGGAGGCGGGGGAACATCCGCCGAGGGAAGGGACCCGCCCGGGCGCGGCAAATCCGAATTACCGCTTGTCGCTGGGTTGGTCCGGCGGATGCTATGGGGTCCCCGTATGGTCCACACGCACCGCATCGCCCGCGCCTGGCTGGAGTCCCCCGCCGTGGGCGTGTTCGAGCTGGACCGCGACTGGGACCAGCCGGTCCCGCCCCGCTTCAGCCTGGGCCGGCATTGCCCGGCGCCCCAAGGGCTGGAGCCCGCGCCCCCGCTGCCGGCGGCCCGGTATTTCGGTTACTTTCTCGAGCCGGGGGGCGCGCTGTGCTGCGTGCTTTCCCCGGAGGAGACGGCCGAGCTCGGCGGCCCGGCCGTCGAGGTCTTCCTCGCGGGTGATTTCAACGGGTGGCAGGACGCGATCGGCCGCCCCGAATGGCGCCTGCACCCCGCGGAGCTCGAGGGCCGGCCGGTCCGGATCTGGCGCGGCGATTCCGCGCGGTTCCTCGGCGCCGCCGGGCTCCGCTTCAAGTTCGTGACCGGGGAACACCAGTGGCTGGTGCCGCCGGGCGAGGCCCCGAACGTCGTCCGCGACGCTCAGGGGAACGTCAACCGGGTCCTCGACCCGCGGCGGACCGGGCGGCACCTCTGGCGGTTCTCCGTCAGCGCCCCGCTCAGCTTGGCCGAGGCGTGGCCGGCGGGCTGGGCGGACGGCTCCGGGGAGAAGGTCTCGCTGCAGCCGGGCGCCTTTTTCCACGAGCTGCGTTCGGACCTGCCCTTGGGGGCGCTGGTCCGCGGGGAGGATACCTGCTTCCGGCTCTTCGCGCCCCGCGCGCGCCATGTGACGCTGCACCTGGCGCGCGAGCCGGGGGGGATGGGCGAGACCCTGGCGTGCGCGCTCGGTCCGGCCGCGGGCGCGGATGGCGCGGCGGGGGTGTGGGAGGTC
>SYDD01000252.1 GCA_005786775.1 Opitutaceae bacterium | reverse complement strand
TCCTCCGGCCCGAGGTTGCGCTCCACCTCGGACTTGATGCGCGCGATCTGCTGGCGGGTTGCGACCAGCGCGCGGTCGAAGCGCGCCACCTCGTCGATGCGCCGCTCCGTCTCGACCTGATAGTCGGGGACCTCGAGTTCGCTCTGCAGATAGAGAAAAACCTGGCCGTACGCGATCCCCTGCGAGGCGGCGATGCCTTGCACAGTGAACTCGTGGCGATCCCGGATTTCCATCGGTAAAAGGGAAGCAGGCCCGCGCGGGGTAACGCGGGCGCTGCCCTTGAATAACCTCCCGGCCTACGGGCGGGTCAATGCGGATTTAAGCGATCCGCGCCTCGGTGACGAACGCCGAGGGGCCCCAGCAGGACCGCACGAGAGCGACCAAGGGCGCCACCGGCATCCCTTCCGGCAGGAAGGCGAAGCAGGCGCTCCCGCTTCCACTCATCCGTCCTTCGACCCCTGCGGCGGCTTGCAGCTGGGCGAGCAGCTCGGGGAGCGCGGGGAACTTGGCGAACGCCGGCGCCTCCATCGTGTTTCGCAGCAGGGCCTCGACCGGCGCCGCCGGATCCGCCCGCCAACGGGCCAGCCACGCCTCGGCTGCCGCCGCCGGCCAGTAGGAACTCGGGGCACCCGCGGCTAGGCGCGCGTAGGCCCAGGGGGTCGAGATGCCGAACGCGGGCTTGAAGACCAGCAGCCGCCGGCCCCGCAGGCGCGCGACCTCCGTGGGGAGCAACGGCTCGATAAGCTCCCCTCGGCCTCGCAGCACCACCGGGCCCTCCGCGAGAAATAGTGGGCAGTCGGAGCCCAGCTCGGCCGCGAGACGCGTCAACCCTTGCTGGTGGAGGCGACGATCGGGCGGGGCCAGCTGATTCAGCGCCCGTAGCGCCGCCACCGCGTCGCTGCTGCCGCCGCCCAGGCCCGCGCCCGCGGGAATGCGTTTCTGGAGTCGGAATGCCACCCCACCACCCCAGCCGGTTTCTCGCCGGAAGGCCGCCGCCGCTCGCAGCACGAGATTTTCGGCACCGGCCGGCAGCTCCGCATCGTCACACGCCAATGACATTTCCGACGCCGGCTCCGCCGCCAAGGTATCGGCGAGATCCAACGCAGCGACCACAGAGAGTAGATCGTGGAAGCCGTCGGCCCGCCGGCCCGTGATGGCGAGCAGGAGGTTGATCTTGGCGGGGGCGGCGAGGACCAGCGACGGCACCGCACCCTTTTCTCGCGACGAACTGTCCAGCGCAAGCGCCGCGGCGCCGGCCGCCGTTTTGACTTCTATCCCCGGGGCGGGCCGGCCTTACTCCCACTCGATGCCCTGCGAACTGATTCTCGTCCTCGACGCCCAGTCGCCCCGCGAAGTCGCCCCGATCCTCCGCCAACTGCAGGGCACGGTGCGTTGGGCCAAGCTGGGACTCGAGATGTTCACTGCCTGCGGACCCGACGCCGTCCGCGAGATCGCTGATCTCGGCTTCAAGGTGTTCCTCGACCTGAAGCTGCACGACATCCCGAACACCGTGGCCAAGGCGGTGGAATCCGCCTCCCGCCTGCCCGTCGGGATGCTCACACTGCACACCGGCGGCGGACGCGAGATGATGGAATGGGCGGTCAAGGCCCAGCGCCAGCACGCCCCCGACCTGCTCCTGCTCGGCGTCACCGTGCTCACCTCGATGGGCGCGCCCGCGCTCGCCGCGACCGGCGTCGCCGGGAGCCCCGAGGAACAGGTCGTCCGCCTCGGCCGCCTCGCCGCCGACGCCGGCCTGCGCGGTCTCGTCTGCTCTCCGCTCGAAATCGCGCCCCTGCGGACCGTCCTGCCGCCGGAAGTGAAGCTCGTCACCCCTGGCATTCGTCCCCGCGACGCCCGGGCGGACGACCAAACCCGCGTGATGACACCTGCCGAGGCCGTGCGGGCCGGCTCAAATTACTTAGTGGTCGGCCGACCGATCTTCAAGGCGGCAGACCCGGTCGCCGCTGCCCGCGCGATCCTCGCGGAAGTCGGCGCCTGAACCCGATGGGCCGCACCGCCGCCATCCTCCTTGCCGCGGGCAGCGGTTCCCGGATGGCCGGGGCCGTCGCCGACAAGGTGCTCACCCCGCTCGCCGGCCGGCCCGTCTTCGCCCATTCGGCCGCCGCCTTCCTCGCCAGCGGGGTCGCCGACCTCCACGTGGTCGTCTATCGCGACCAGCGCCAGATGCTCGCCCTCGCGGCCTGCGCGCCCACCCCCACCCTGCTGGTGCGCGGCGGCCGCGAGCGGCGCGACTCCGTCCGGCTCGCCCTCGAAGCCCTGCCCGCCGATATCGCCCACGTCTTCATCCACGACTGCGCCCGCCCGCTCATCCAACCGGACCAGCTCGTCGCACTGCTTAAGATCGTCCGCCGCGAGCACGCCGTGGTGCTCGCCCACCGCGTCAGCGACACGATTAAGGAGCTCCGGTCCCCGGGACGCCGGGGCGGTCCGGAACGGCTGCGCACGCTGGCCCGGGAGCGGCTCTGGGCCGCGGAGACCCCGCAGGTGTTCGCACGTGACCTGATCGTCCGCGCCCACGCCCGCGTCGCGGCCCGCGGCCTCGCGGTCACCGATGACGCCCAGGCCGTCGAGCTGCTCGGCCACCCGGTCGCGGTGCTCGCGAACGACCGCCCTAATCCTAAGCTCACCACGCCCTCGGACCTCGCCTACGTCGAGTTCCTGCTGAACCGCAGCCGCGCGGAAGGAAACCCATGACCCCGCGCATCGGCCACGGCTACGACATCCACCGCACCACCTCCGGACGGCCCCTTATACTCGGGGGTGTGCGTTTCGAGGCGGACTTCGGGCTCGAGGGCCACAGCGACGCCGACTGCCTCACGCACGCGCTCTGCGACGCCCTGCTGGGGGCCGCCGGCCTGCCGGATATCGGACATTTCTTTCCCGATACCGACCCTGCCTACCGCGGGATCGACTCCCAACTCCTGCTCCAGCGCGTCTGTGCCGAGCTGCGCGCCCGCGGGCTGCAGCCCGCTAACTTTGACCTGACCCTGATCGCGGAGCACCCCCGTATCCAGCCACGACTCGCGGAGATGAAGGCCGCCCTCGCCCGCTCCACCGGCCTCCCCGTCGGGCAGATCGGCCTCAAGGCGACGACCCACGAGGGCGTCGGCGAACTCGGCCAAGGCCGCGCGATCGCCGCGCACGCCGTCGCCCTGCTCATTCCCCTATGAGGCCGCTCCTCCCGTTTCTGCCGTTCTGCGCCGCCCTGCTGCTCACGGCTGGCTGCCTGCCGCGCGAGACCCGCGTCGAAGCCGGGAACCGCCAGCAGATCCTCCACCGCGGCGTCGGCTACGAGGTCAATGAGCTCGACCCCCACGTCGTCACCGGCGTGGCGGAGGGCAATATCCTCCGTGCCCTCTTCGAGGGCCTCGTCACCGAGGACCCGGTCGACCTGCGGCCCGTGCCGGGCGTTGCAGAGCACTGGGAGATCTCCGCCGACGGCCTGAAATACACCTTCCGGCTCCGCGGCGATGCCCGCTGGAGCGACGGCCGGCCCGTGACCGCCCGCGACTTCACCGCCAGCTTCCAGCGCATCCTCACACCCTCCCTCGCGGCGGACTACGCGAACATGCTCTACATCCTCCGCGGCGCGGAGGCGTTCCACAAGGGCGGCGGCCGCGACTTCGCCACCGTCGGCGCTGAGGCCTTGGACGAGCGCACGCTCCAGCTGACGCTCGAGCATCCGGCCGCCTACTTCCTCTCCCTGCTCACCAATCCGCCCTGGTACCCCGTTCCAGTGGAGACGATCGCGCGCCACGGACCCTTGGCCCAACGCGGCAACCCGTGGACACGCCCTGGCAAAATCGTGACCAACGGGCCTTTCCGACTCACCGAATGGCGCCAGAACCAGGTGATCGCGGTCGAGAAATTCCCTGGTTACTGGGACGCCGCCACCGTGCGCCTGAACGGCATCCGTTTCTACCCGCTAGACAGCGTTGACGCCGAGGAACGCGCCTTCCGCGCCGGCCAGCTGCACGTCACGGAATACGCGCCCATCAGTAAGATCGACGCCTACCGCCAGCACTCGCCCCACCTGCTGCGGCTCGATCCTTACCTCGCGACCTACTTTTTCCGGCTCAACACGCGCCGCCCCCCGCTCAATGACGTGCGCATCCGCCGCGCGCTCGCCCTCGCCATCGACCGCGAGGCGATTGTCACCCGCCTGCTGCGGGGCGGCCAGCGGCCCGCCCAGGCGCTCACGCCACCGGCCACCGCCGGCTACACGGCCCGCGCGCGGCTCCCGTCGGATCCCGCCGAGGCACGCCGGCTGCTTGCCGCGGCCGGCTTTCCTGGCGGGCGGGGCCTGCCGCCTATCGACCTGCTGTTCAATACCTCGGAGAACCACCGCGCGTTGGCGGAGGCGGTTCAGGAGATGTGGCGCCGGGAGCTCGGAGTCGAGGTCCGCCTCGCCAACCAAGAGCTCAAGGTCACCCACGCCGCGCGCCGGGCCGGGGATTACCAGATCCTCCGCGGCGACTGGATCGGCGACTACCTCGACCCGGCGACCTTCCTCGACATTTTCCGCGGGGACAGCGGCAACAATTACACGGGGTGGGCGCAGCCGGAATACGACGCGGCGCTGTTCGCGGCGGCCCGCACCGCCGACCCCGCGGCGCGGGAGGAACTCCTCCAGCGGGCGGAAGCGATCCTCCTCGAGGGCGTCCCCTTCATCCCGGTCTACCACTACACGCACGTCTTCCTCCTCCACCCCGCGGTGAAGGGCTGGCACTCGAACCTGCTCGATCATCACCCGTACAAGCATGTCTGGCTGGAGCCCTAGGGTCGTCGCCGCGGCGCGGGCGGGCGCAGGCCTGCTCCTCGCGTTTGCCGCGGGCTGCGGGCGTCCGGCGGCGCCCGCGGTGGAATCCGTCCTCCGGGTCAGCCAGCGCAACGAGCCCGCCTCGCTTGACCCCGCTACGACCACGCTGCCGGATGAGTTCGGCCTGCTCCGCGCCCTGCTCGAGGGGCTGCTCGTCCCGGGTCCCGCCGGCGCCGCGCCGCGGCCCGGCGCCGCCACCCGCTTCGGGGTTTCGCCGGACGGCCGCACCTACGTGTTCCACCTCCGGCCCGACGCCCGCTGGTCGGATGGCGCCCCGGTGACCGCGGACCACTTTGTGGCCGCCTATGAGCGCGCCCTGCGCCCCGCCACCGCCTCGCCGAAGGCCGCCGCCTTCCACCTCGTCGCCGGGGCCCGGGCCTACGGCACCGGGCAACTCGCTGACTTCGGCGCGGTCGGCTTTCGGGCCCTCGATGCAGGACGCCTCGAGATCCGGCTCGAGCAACCCAATCCCCGTTTTCCCCATCACGTCGCCAGCGGGCCCTGGCTGCCCGTCCGCGCGGATGTGGTGGCGCGACACGGGCGCCGGTGGACGGAGCCCGGGCGCTTCGTCGGTAACGGACCCTTCCTGCTGGCCGAATGGCGCCCCGACCAGCGGGTCGTCGTGCGCCGCAACCCGGCGTGGCACGGCGCCGCCGGGGTCACGCTGGATGCGATCCACTTCCTGCGCTTCGACAGCGGCGACTCCGAGGAACGGGCGTACCGCGCGGGCCAGCTTGAGGCGACGATGGCGGTGCCCGGGGGGAAACTTGCCGCTTGGGAACGGGATCAACCCGCCGAACTGCGGCGGGCGCCGATGCTCGAGACGCGTTATCTCGCCTTCAACACCCGCCGGCCCGCGCTCACCGCCGGCGTCCGCCGGGCGCTCGCCCTCGCCCTCGACCGGGAGCGTCTCGCGGCGACCGTGCTGCAGGGCGGTCACCGCGCCGCGGACCGCTTCCTGCCCCCGGGCCTCGCCCCGGCCGCTGCGCCCGCCGGCGGGGCAGTGCGCTTTGACGCGGAAGCCGCGCGGGGGGAGCTCGCCCGGGCCGGTTTTCCCGGCGGCCGCGGCCTGCCCCGCCTCGAGCTCAGCGGCTGGACCCAGACTCCCGTCCTCGAGGCCATCCAGCAGCTCTGGCGCCGGGAGCTCGGAATCGAGACCGCCATCGCCGTTCGCGAGGCGCGGGTCCACCTCGACGCGCTGCGTCAGGGCGGGTTCGACATCGCCTTCATCACCGCGATCCCGGACGCCGCGGACCCGCTGGCGCTGCTGGAGGATTTCGGGCCCGGCCGGCCCCTCAATTATCCGGGCTGGGACGATCCGGACTACGGCCGCCTGCTCGCCGCGGCCGCCGCGACGGCGGATCCGGCGGAGCGCGACGCCCGGTTCGCCGCGGCCGAGGGCGCGCTGCTGGCCGCCTGCCCGCTGACCCCGCTATACTTCAACACCAAGACCTGGCTGCTTTCCCCACGCGTGCAGGGCTGGGAGGAGGACGGGCTCTGGGGCAGGACCTACCACGGCCTCCGCCTGCTAGCACCTTGAACCCAGCGGGGCCCGGGGACCCGGATGTTCAGGCGCGCACCGTGAGGAGCTCGATCCGACGGGCGCTCGCGGTGGAGGCATCGATCTCGACCAGCGCGCCGGAGAGGCGGACGTCGTCGGTCGCCACCTCGGCGCGCCGGGGCATCCCATCCAGAAAACGGTCGACCACGGGACGGATCTCGCGACCCAGCACACTCGCGTAGGGCCCAGTCATCCCGACGTCACAGATGAACGCCGTCCCCTTCGGCAAAACCCGCGCGTCAGCGGTGGCGACGTGGGTGTGCGTACCAAGGACGGCGGTTACGCGCCCGTCGAGGTGCCAGCCAAGGGCCTGTTTCTCGGAGGTGGCCTCGGCGTGGATCTCGACGACGATCGCGTCGGCCTGAGCGCGGAGCTGGCCGATCAGGCGGTCGGCGGTCTGGAACGGGCAGTCCGCCTTCAGCCCCATGAAGCTACGGCCGAGGACCGTGAACACGGCGACGCGGAAACCGCGGGCCTCGATAATGAGATGGTCCATCCCGGGACAGGCCCGCGGGAGATTCGCGGGGCGGCACACGCGATCCAGCTGGGTGATCTCGTTTTCCCAGCCGCGCTGGTCCCACGCGTGGTCGCCGAGCGTGATCGCGTCGATGCCGCATTCCAGGAGCGAGCGGGCGATGGCTCCCGTGATCCCGGCGCCGGCGGCGGCGTTCTCGGCGTTAGCCACCACGAAATCGAGGCCGTGCTCGGTCCGGAGGCGCCCCAAGCGACCGGCGACGACGTCGCGGCCCGGCCGGCCGACAATATCGCCAATGAACAGCAGCTTCAGCATCGCGCCACCGTGCGCCGGCGCCCCGGCCCGGGCGAGCCAATTAGCGCGGCCGGCTCACTCGTACCGGAGCGACTCGATCGGGTCCAGATTGGCCGCCTTTAGCGCGGGGTAGAGGCCGGCCGCCACGCCGATGAAGCAGCACGTGACCAGCCCGAGCGCCGCCCAACCCCACGGGAAGACGACCTCGGCCTGCAACCAGACCGCGAGGGCGTTGCCGGCGCCGACCCCGAGGAGAATCCCGAAGATCCCGCCCGTCAGTGACAGCAGCACCGCCTCGATCAGGAACTGGCCGAGGATCGAGCGGCGCCGGGCGCCGACCGACTTGCGCACCCCGATCTCCTTGGTGCGTTCGGTGACGCTCACCAGCATGATGTTCATGATGCCGACGCTGGCGGCCAGGAGGGCGATGGCGCTGATGACGAGGGCGCCCGCGCGCACCACGTCCGCGATCTGCGCGAAGGCGGCGATGAGCGAATCGTTCGAATAGATTTCGAAGTCGTTTTCCTGCTCAGCCCGCAGGCTGCGGACGATGCGCATCGCGGTGATCGCGCGGTCGAGCGTCTCGTTGTAGACGGCCTGCGAGGGAGCCTGGGTGGCGAGGTTGATCGAGAACCGCGCCGCGCCGAAATCCGACAGGAACCGCGTCAGCGGCACGACCACGATTTCGTCCTGCGTCTGCCCGAAGCTGCTGCCCTTCTCGGCGAAGGTGCCGATGACCTCGTAGGTGCGGCCGGCCAGCTTGACCCGCTTGCCGAGTGGGGATTCGGCCGGGAAGAGCTTGCGCGCGACGGTCCGCCCGAGGATCGCGAACGGCCGGGCCAGATCGACGTCCTCGGCGGTGAAGTTCCGGCCGAGGTCGATCGAGTACTGGTTGGCGGCGAGGAAGTGCTCGTTGGAACCACCGAAGGTGAGGCCCGGCTCGGTCTGGCGGTTGCCGTGGCTGGCCTGCACCGGCCCGTCACGGTAGAACGCCTTCAGGCACACGACCTCGGTCACGTCGCGCAGCAGCTGCTGGTAGCGCTGGGCCTGCTCCAGCGTGATGTTGCGCCGCTGCTCGATCCGGCGGCGGGCCTCGCCCGAGGTCTGGAAGCCGGTGGGGTTGCGGCTGATCTGGAAAATGTTTGAGCCGAGGACGCTGAGGCCGGTCTCGATCGAGCCGCGCAGCGCGGACACGGCCGTCATCACCCCGATCACCGAGAAGACGCCGATCGAGATGCCGGACATCGTCAGGAACGAGCGGAGCTTGTTGACGCCCAGCGACCCGAAGGCCATGCGGAGGATCTCGCGGAATTCCATGGTCACTCGTAGCGGAGGGCGACGACCGGATCGAGGCGGGAGGCGCCCCACGCCGGGGCGAAGCCGGAGACGACGCCCGTGAGGATGGAAACCAGCACGCTCACCGCCATCAGGCCCGGCGAGAACGCGATCGGCAGCGCCGGCAGCAGCGCGGCGAGCACGAGGCTCGCGGCGAGCGTCACCCCGAGGCCGACGAGGCCGCCGATCAGGCAGATCGACACGGCCTCGATCAGGAACTGCAGCAGGATCGTGCGCCGGCGGGCGCCCAGCGCCTTGCGGGTGCCGATCTCCTTGGTGCGCTCCTTCACGCTGACGAAGGTGATGTTCATGATCCCGATCGCGCCGACGAAGAGCGATAGCCCGGTGATGAACAGCCCGGCCAGGGCGATGCCCGCCTTCACCGGGTCCAGCTGCTCCTTGAACGCCTGCTGCTGGTTGACCGAGAAGTTGTCACGCTCCCCCGGCAGCTGGCCCCGCACGCGCCGCATCGCGCCGATCAGCTCCTCCTCCGCCTCGGCGAGCCGGGCCTTGTCCCGGACCTTGACCCGCAGGTCCAGGTTCGCCCGCACCCCGGTCTGGCGGCGCACGGTGTTCAGCGGCGCGACGATCTGGTTGTCGAAGCTGAACAGGCCGAGGAACTCGCCCTGCTTGGCGAGCACGCCGATCACGGTGTACCGCTCCCCGCGGATCTGGACCTGCTGGTCGAGCGCCGAACGCCCGGGAAACAGGTTTTCCGCGACCGCGGAGCCCAGCACGCAGACCGGCCGGCCGACGCTGGCCTCGATGTCGTTGAACATCCGCCCCTCGGCCACGTCGGTGGTCACGATCCGCGCGTAATCCCCGGTCGTGCCGAACAGCATCACGCCCCCGAGCCGCAGCTCGCCCGCCCGCACCGACGTCCCGCGCGTCGCCACCGGCACCGCGACCTCGAGCAGCGAGCCCGGCGTCGCCTCGATCACGCGGTTCAGGCGCTCCGCCGTCTCCACCTCGAGCGGGGGCCGGTTCACGTAATTCCACCAGTCATCTACCCGACGCCAAGGCCAGCGCTGCACGTAGAGGACGTCCTCGCCCAGCATCGCCAGACTGCGGTTGAAGCCGATGTCGATGCCGTTGATTGCGGTACCCATGAGCGTGACCGCCACGATACCGATGATCACGCCCAGCGCCGTGAGCACGGAGCGCAGCGCATTCGCCCGGATCTGCCCGAAGGCGATCCGGAACGACTCGACGAGCTCCTGGAGCAGGCGTGCCATCGATCAGAGGATGGGCCCGTCGCTTTCGATCAGACCATCGCGCAGGCGAACTACACGGCGGGCGTGGCGCGCGATGTCCTCCTCGTGCGTCACCACGATGATGGTGTGGCCCTGCTCGTAGAGGTCCTCGAAGAGCGCCATGATCTCCTCGCCGGTGCGCGAATCGAGGTTCCCGGTCGGCTCATCGGCCAGCAGGATGGACGGATGGTTGACGAGGGCCCGCGCGATGGCCACGCGCTGCCGCTGGCCTCCGGACATCTCGTTCGGCTTGTGGTGGATCCGGTCGGCGAGGCCGACGTTGCGAAGGGCGCCCAGGGCGCGCTCGCGGCGCACCGCGGGCCGCAGCCCCGCGTAGATCAGCGGCAGCTCCACGTTGTGCAGCGCGTCCGAGCGCGGCAGCAGATTGAAGGTCTGGAAGACGAAGCCGATCTCCCGGTTGCGGATCTCCGCCAGCTCGTCGTCCACCATCCGCGCGACATCCTTGCCATTGAAATCGTAGCGCCCCGCGCTCGGGGTATCGAGACACCCCAGCATATTCATCAGCGTGGACTTGCCGGAGCCGGAGGGCCCCATGATCGCGAGGTACTCGTTGCGGCGGATCTCGAGGTTCACGCCCCGCAGGGCGTGGATGGTCTCCGTGCCCATTCGGTAGAGCTTCGTCACGCCCTCGATCCGGATGACCAGATCTCCCGGGACGCGGGCCGAACGGCGGGCGGGGGCGGCGGGGGCGCTCATTGGGAGCCGCGGCGGAATCACTTCCGCTCCTCCTCCTTCGGCTTCGCCAGCGTCACGCGCGAGCCGTCCTTCAGTTGCCGGCTGATCGCCGCGTAGGTGCCGGCCACGACCTCGTCCCCCGCGCGGAGGCCGGACTTGACCTCCAGGTGCGTGTTGTCGGCGAGGCCCACCTCGACGGGGACCATCTTCACGGTTTCCCCCTGGCGGACAAAGGCCACCTTCAGCAGGACCTCGCGCTGCCGGCGCGCCTCGCGCTTCTCCACGGCCGCGTCGATCGCCCCGCCCCCGGACTTGTTCTCGGCGGCCTTGGCGGCCTCCTTCTTCATCTCCTCGGTGGTCTGCCCGCCGCTCGCCCGCACGGTCACGCTCTGGATCGGGACGGAGATGACGTTCTCCACTGTCCGCGTCTCGATGTCCGCGGTCGCGCTCATCCCCGGCCGGAGCTGCACGCCTGGGTCGGCGACCCGGATCCGCACGAGGAAGTTGGTGACATCGTCCGACAGGGCCGCGAGCTGCGAGGCGGCGGAGCCGCCCTGCGCCGAGGAGCCGATCTCCGAGACCGTGCCCGCGAACTTGCGCCCCGGGTAGGCGTCGATCGCGATGACGGCCCGGTCGCCCAGCTTGACGTTCACGATGTCGTTCTCGTTGACCCGCACCCGGAGCTCCATGTTGGCGAGATCGGCCACGCGCATGATCTCGGTGCCAGCGAAGGAACCCGTGCCGACCACGCGCTCGCCGACCTCGCTCGACTGGGCGCTGATGGTGCCGTCCATCGGCGAGTAGATGATGGTCTTCGCCAGCTGGTCCCGGGCCTGGCTGAGCGAACCCTCGGTGCGCCGGATCTGGGCGACGGCGTTATCGTGGGTCGCCTGCGCGACCTCCCGTGTGGTCCGGGCGGCCAGAAACTCGGCCTCGGCGATCAGCTTCTGCGTGAACAGGCCCTCGGCGCGCCGGAAGTCATCCTCCGCCTTGCGCATCTGGGCCTTGGCGAGGACCGCGCTCGCCTGCGCCGCGACCAGATTGGCCTCCTGCTGGTCCACTTGGGCCTGGTAGACGTCGGGCTTGATCCGCACCAGCAAGTCCCCGCGCTTCACCCGCGCCCCCTCCTTAAACGGCAGCTCGACGATCTCGCCCGCGGCCTCGGTGGAGATCTTCACCTCGACCTCCGGCTGGATCTTGCCGGAGGCGGTCACCACCTGCGTGAGCGTCCGCACCTCGGCCTTCTCAGTGGTCACCGTGATGACCGGACCGCCACTCTGGGCGCGCTGGCGGTAAGCTGCGGCACCGCCGCCCCCGAGGAGGATCAGTACGGCGGCGAGAATCCAAACGCGCCGGGATCGCCGGGGGCCGGAAGTTGAAGGTGAAGTCATAGTGGCTTGGAAAGGAGGAGGAAAGGAAGGGCGTGAACCCGCTAAGCAACCCCGGCGGGCCCTGGGTGGCAAGCGGTGTTGGCGGTCGGAGACCCTCTCCAACCCGCCGCGCCCGGAAAAGTTGCAGCCCGCGCCCGGCTCAGCGGGCCTCGGTGGCCCACATCGCGGCGCCGGCGATGCCCGCCTGGTTGAGGAAGCGGGCGGGCTTGAGCGCGGCTCGCACCTTGAGGTGCGGGAAGAACTTCTCGTGCTTCGCGCTGACCCCGCCCCCGACCACAATCATCTCGGGCCAGAGGAGCCGTTCCAACTCGACCAGGAAATCGCTGAGTCGTCCGCCCCACTCCTCCCAGGAGAGTTCCTTGCGGTCGCGCACCGCGGCAGAGCAGTGCTTCTCGGCATCCTTGCCGCGCTTCCACGGGAAATGCCCCAGCTCAAGGGGGACCACCACGCCCTGGTAGGCCAGACAGGTGCCGATCCCGGTGCCAAGGGTGATGAGCAACGCCTTGCCCATAAAGCCCTTGCCCGCCCCGAAGCGCATCTCGGCGACCGCCGCCGCCGCCGCGTCGTTGATCAACGCCACCGGGCAACCCGTGGCCTTGCCGAAGAGCCGCGACCCATCGCACCCGATGAAACCGGGATGGAGGTTGGCGGAGGTCCAGATCGTGCCCCCTTGGATGACGCCGGGGAAACCGACCCCCACCGGGCCCTTCCACTTGAAGTGCGCCGCGAGGGAGCCGATGGCCTTCGCCATCGCC
>SYDD01000001.1 GCA_005786775.1 Opitutaceae bacterium | reverse complement strand
TCCAGCCCGACCGTGGCGCTGACCGCGCCCGCGGCCGGCGCTTCCGTGCCCGTCGGCACGGCCACCACCCTCACCGCCGCCGCCGCGGATCCCGATGGCTCGGTCGCGAGCGTCCAGTTCTTCGCCAACGGCGTCGCGCTCGCCGCCCCCGACACGGCCTTCCCGTTCACTTTCGATTTCATCCCGACTTCCCCCGGCAATTACCTGCTCACCGCCCAGGCCATCGACAACGGCGGCAACGTCGCCGTGAGCGCGCCGGTCACGATCAGTGTTGTCGCCGGCTCCGCCCCGGTCGTCGCGGTCACCTCGCCCGCGGACCGCGCCGTCGCGCCGGTCAACGTGCCCCTGGTCCTCACCGCCGCCGCGTCCTCCTCCGGCGGCACAATCGCGGGGGTGCAGTTCTTCCTCAACGGCGTCGCCCAGGGTGCGCCCGACCCCACCTTTCCCTACAGCTACACCTGGACCCCCGCCGCCCTCGGCACCTACCTGGTGCAGGCCCGCGCGACCGACAACCTTGGGAACATCACCGATTCCGCGCCCGTGCAGGTCATCGTCGCCGGCTCGCAGGCCCCGGTCGTCGCCGTCACCGGCCCGCCCGACGGGTCCGCCTTCGGCGTCGGCACGCCCCTCACCCTCGCCGCCGACGCGGCGGATCCGGACGGCACTGTGACCCAGGTGCAGTTCCTCGTTAACGGCGTCCCGCAGGGCGCCGCGGATACCACCGCCCCCTACACCACCGCGTGGACACCGCCCGCCGCCGGCACCTACCTCATCACGGCCCAGGCGACGGACAACACCGGCAACTTGGCCCTCAGCGCCGGGGTCACGGTCACGATCGGCGCGGACGCCCCGCCCACGGTGGCGCTCACCAGTCCGGCCGCGGGGCTCAGTTTCGGGCTCGGGAACCAGATCATCATTGCGGCCAACGCGGCCGACGCCGACGGCTCCATCACTGGGGTCCGCTTCCTCGCCAACGGCCGGGTGATTGGGTCGGCCGCCGCCGCGCCCTACCTGTTCAGCTGGAGCCCCTCCGCCGCGGGGACCTACACGCTCACCGCTAGCGCCACGGACAACGCGGGTAATGTGACGCAGAGCCGCCCGGTCACCGTCACCGTGACCGCGGGCGGGGCGCCCACGGTCGCGCTGTCCGGCCCGCCGGCATCGACGCCGCTCGTGGCGGGCACCGCCGTGCCGCTGATCGCCCGGGCCTCGGGGGGTAACGGGCCGGTCGCGCAGGTGCAGTTCTTCGTCAATGGCGCCCCGCTCGGCTCGCCGGACACCACCTCGCCCTACGGCCTCGACTGGACGCCGGCCGCGCCCGGCACCTACCGGCTGGTGGCTGTGGCGACTGACAGCGCGGGCGTCTCCGCCAGCTCGGAGCCGCTGGTGCTGACCGTCGCGGGTAACACGCCGCCGACCGTGGGCCTGACCGCGCCGGTGGCGGGGACCTCCGTGAACGCAGGCACGCCGGTCACGCTCGCAGCCGTGGCGGCCGACGCCGAGGGTCGGGTGGTCGCGGTGCGTTTCCTCGCGAATGGCATCGAGGTCGCGACGGCCAGCTCCGCGCCGTTCACCGCTTCCTGGGCGCCCACGGCGGCGGGCACGTACACCGTAGTGGCGCAGGCGCGTGACGACTCAGGCAACCTTACGGTCTCCGCGCCGGTGCTGGTGTCTGTCCTCGCGAACCGGCCTCCGGTGGTCGCGCTGACCTTCCCTACGACGGGCGCCACCATCCGCGTCGGGGCCAAGGTCATCGTGACCGCCACCGCCACCGATCCCGACGGGTCCGTGGCGAGCGTGCAGTTCCTCGCCGATGGGACGCCGCTGGCCCCGCCGGACACCGCGGCGCCGTTCTCCGCCGAGTTCACGCCCGGCTCCGAGGGCATCCACCGCCTCACGGCGGTCGCCGTCGACCGTTCCGGCGCCGTCGCGACCTCCGCGGTGGTCACTGTGCTGGCGGTCACGCCGGGCGCGGAGGACCGGATCTTCACCGGCGGCTACCAGGGCGGCGCGGAGACCGGGCGCTTCGCCGTCGCGGTGATCCGGGGTCGCCACGCCGTCCTCATCGGGTTCCCGACCAGTGCCGGCGGCGGAGCGGTCTCCTTCCATCCGGACCTGCAGGTGGACGCGGCGGGCGCGCTCAACTCCGGGGAGGCGGACGGCCGCTTCGCCGTCTCCGGGATGCTCAGCGACTCCGGCCTGGGCGGCACGCTCGACCGCGGCCGGCTGACATTCATCGGCGTCGCCTCGCTGGCGGCGGCCCGGCCCGGCCCCGCGCCGGGGCTCTACGTCGGCAGCCTCACCGGCCGGGCGGGCAGCCAGGTGCTCGCGATCGTGGCGGCCGACGCCTCCATCACGTGGCTCGTGCAGGACGGCGCGTTCCGTGACGCCGGGGCGGGCACCCTCGCCGTGACGGGCGCCTTTAATTCTACGGGTGCGTCGGGCGCGCGGCTCTCTGGCACTATCGAGCCCCTGACGGGATTCCTCAGCGGCACCTTGTCCGGCGGACCCGGTGGTTCGTTCACCGGTGCTGCGGCCACCGGTCCCGCTTTGAGCGATGGCGCGCTGCGCAACCTCTCGACGCGCGGCCAAGTGGGTGCCGGCGGCAACATCCTGATCGCCGGCTTTGTTGTCACGGGCCCCGAGCCGAAGCAGGTGCTGGTGCGCGCGGTAGGCCCGTCGCTCGAGGCCTTCGGGGTCGCGGGCACGCTAACCGACCCGGTGCTGGAGGTTTACCGCGGTGACACCCGACTCGCCTCCAACGACAACTGGGGCGGGCTAGAGGCGGTGCAACGCCTCGCCGGGCAGGTGGGCGCTTTCCCGCTCGTGCCCTCGAGCCTGGACGCGGCGCTGGTGCTCACGCTAGCGCCCGGCGCCTACACCGCCCAGGTGAGCGGGGTGGCAGGGCGGACGGGGGTCGCCCTGGTGGAACTCTATGATGCGGACGCGGCCGTGCCCTTCCCGGCCCGGAAACTGGTGAACGTCGCGACCCGCGGCGTCGTGGGTGGCGGTCAGGGCCAGCTGATCGCGGGCTTCGTGGTCGGCGGCACCGTGCCCAAACGCTTCCTGATCCGGGGCGTCGGGCCCGCGCTCGCCGCCCTGTCACCCGGGCTTGGCGCGTTGTCGGACCCGTGGTTGCAGGTCGTGCGCACCGAATCCCGGCCGGCCGGGGTGGTCGACGTGCTCGTCCGGGAGAACGACTCGTGGGACGTCGGCAACCCGTCGGCCCTCGTGGCTGCGGCGACCGCGGCGGTGGGTGCGTTCCCGCTGGCGGCGGGCGGACGCGACGCGGCCCTGCTGCTCACCCTGCCGCCGGGCACGTACAGCGCCCAGGTCGGCGGCCCCACGGGGGCCACGGGCGTGGCGCTGGTCGAGGTCTACGAGATGCCCTGATCCCGGAGACGCGGGGTCGGATTCCGCTCCGCGCCGGCACTCCGCGTTTGGCAAGTCCGCCGCTTCCTGCGTGGCTGGCCCCGATGCTGGAAGCCCTCAGCGACCTGACCCTCGATGACCTCGCGCGGCGCCTCGCTGCGGCCGGGTTCGCCCCGTTCCACGCGGGGCCGGTGCTGCGGGCGCACTACGGGCACGGCTCCGTGACCCCTCACCCCGGGCGGCTGCCGCCGGCGGGACTCGCGGAATGGCTGGATGCCTCCTTCGCCCCCGCCGCGGAAGTGGTGCGCCGCGCGGCGGCCGCGGACGGCACGGTGAAGCTCCTCCTCCGCTGCCGCGACGGCGCCACGATCGAGGCGGTGCTGATGCCGGGCGACCGGCCCGACCGCGCCGCGGGCTGCCTGTCGTCCCAGGTCGGTTGCGCAATGGGCTGTGACTTCTGCGCCACGGCCCAAACCGGGTTTCTGCGCCACCTCACCGCGGGCGAGATCGTGGAGCAGTTCCGCGCGCTGCGCCGGGAGGCGGCCGCCCAGGGCCGCGCACTCAAGACCGTCGTCTTCATGGGCATGGGGGAACCGATGCTGAACCTGCCCGCCGTCCTCGCGGCCGCGGAACGCCTCGCCGATAACCGCGTGGGCGGCCTCGGCTGGCGGCAGATCACGGTGTCCACCGTCGGCGTCATCCCGGGAATCGATGCGCTCACCGCCACCGGGCACAGCCTTAACCTCGCTGTCTCGCTGCACGCGCCGGATGACGCCACGCGCGCCCGCCTGCTGCCGCCCGGGCGCCGGTTCGCTGTGGCGGACGTGCTCGCGGCGGCGGACCGTTTCCAGGCCGCCCGCGGCCGGCCCGTCACGTTGCAGTACTGCCTGCTGCACGGGGTCAACGACGCGCCGGAGCAGGCCGCGCAACTGGCCGCGCTGGTGGGCGCCCGACGGATGCACGTGAACCTGCTGCACTACAACGCCACGGGCCCGGGGCTCGGCGGCGCGCGGTACGAGGCCGCGCCCGCGGCGGTGGCGGAGGCGTTCGCCGGGATCCTGCGGCGCCACGGGGTCGTGGCGCACTTCCGGCGGCCGCGCGGGCCCGACATCGATGCCGCCTGCGGCCAGCTGCGGCGCCGCGTCCTGGCCGGGTCGGCGGGTGACGTTTCCCCTCGGCGGGCGTCTGCCTGAGGCGAAGCCCGATGTCTCGCCGCCATCTCCTCCGGATCCTTGCGTTCTACGCCTGCCTGTTCGCCGCGCGCCTCGCGGCGGCCGAATTCCACGTCGCCCCGCACGGCTCCGATGACGCGCCCGGGACCGCGCCGGCGCCGTTCGCCACCGTGCAGCGCGCGCAGGCGGCGGCCGGGCCGGGCGACACCGTCTTCCTGCATGGCGGCACCTACCGCCTCCGCGAGGGCGACATCGCCCGCACCGAGCGGATCTTCGCCTACGTCACCCTGCTGGACAAAAGCGGCGAGCCGGGCCGGCCGATCCGCTACGTCGCGTGGCCGGGCGAGAAGCCGGTCTTTGACCTCTCGGCGGTGAAACCGGCAGATCGGCGCGTGCACGCGTTCCGGGTGACCGGCTCGTGGCTGCATCTGGAGGGATTCGAGGTGGTGGGGGTGCAGGTGACGATTAAGGGGCACACCCAGTCCATCTGCATCGACGTGCAGGGCAGCCACAACGTCATCAAGCGGCTGAGCCTGCGCGACGGCATGGCGATCGGCGTGTGGATCGGCGATGGCGCGCACAACCTGGTGCTGAACTGCGACGCCTACCGTAACTACGATCCGGTCTCGGGCGACGGCCGCGGCGGCAACGTGGATGGCTTTGGCTACCACGGGCGGAAGGGCAGTATCGGCAACGTTTTCCGGGGGTGCCGTGCGTGGTTCAATAGCGACGATGGCTTCGACTTCATCAATTCCGCGGAGGCGGTTACCGCGGAGGATTGCTGGGCCTTTTATAACGGCTTCACGCCGGACTTCACGCCGCGTGCGGACGGCAACGGCTTCAAGGCCGGCGGCCACGCTGGCACTCCGGTCGACCGGTTGCCCTCACCGATCCCGCGCCACGTCGTGCGTCGGAGTGTCGCGGTGCGCAACAAGGCGAACGGATTCTACGCGAACCACCACCTCGCTGGCGTCGACTTTATCCACAACACCGCGTGGCGGAACCGCGTTAACTTCAACTTGCTCGGTCGCTTGGAGGACAATGCTACCCGAGTGCCCGGGCGCGGCCACCGCCTCCTTAATAACCTCGGCTTTGCGGGCGGCGATGAGGTGGCGCAGCTGGATGCCGCCGCTTGCACCGTCGCAGGCAACTCGTTCCTCGGCGGATGGGCTGTGACGGCGGCGGACTTTGCGGGCCTCGACGAGGCAGACCTGATGCGGCCGCGGCAGCCGAACGGCAGCCTGCCGGTGACGCCACTGCTTCGCCTTGCGTCGGGCAGCCGCGCCCTCGACACCGGCGTGCCCCTCGATGAACCCTTCGCTGGCCGCGCCCCGGATGCGGGCGCCTTCGAATTCGGAGCAGCCCGCTGACGTGCCGCCGAACCGGCAGTGCGCACCTCTGGCGCGGCGCGAGCGGTGCCTCACCAGCGAGGTGGCCGAGCCGACACGCGGTGCAGGCAGAGCGCGCAAAAGGCGGCCATTTCCCGGTCGGCAAGCTGACGGAACCCGCGATTCAGGTCCGGCATTGCGGCGTCGCGTTCCGCCGAGGCTGCTGGCGAAACCTCGGCCTGACTGAGCACGAGCGCCTCCTGCAGCGCCTGCTCGCCCGCTGCGAAGTGGGCCCAGAGCGGATTGCGCCCGCAGGGACCGCACGGCTTGCACGGAGCCAGCACACCACAGCGTGCCGGGGATGACTCCGCGCGGATTGGCGTTCGCGGCGCCCGGCTTGGACGCGGGACGGGCCTCGATCAGGCCTCGGGTGGGCGCGTCTCCACCCAACGAACCGCGTGTCGGATGAGGGCGGTGGCGTCCCGCAGCCCCAGCTTCTCCTTCACGTGGCTCCGGTGGACGTCGACGGTCTTGGGGCTGAGGTGTAGTTCCGCGGCGATCTCGCGGGTGCCCTTGCCCTGGCCGATCAGCTGGAACACCTCGAACTCGCGGTCCGTGAGCTGCTCGATGGGCGAGGAGGAGCCGCGCGGCCGCCGGCTGCTCACGGCCTCGAGGATGCGGGCCGACATCTTGTGGCTCACGTAAATCTCGCCCCGCAGCACCTGCCGGATTGCGCCCAGCAGGTTCTCGCCACCGGCCTCCTTCATGATGTACCCCCTGGCGCCCGCGCGCAGCGCTCGCTCGGCGTAGACCGCCTCGTCGTGCATCGACACCACTAAGATTGGGATCTCCGGGTGGGCGGCGCGCAGGTCCTTGATAAACTCCAGCCCGCTGCGGCCGGGCATCGTGAGATCGGTCAGGATCAAGTCGGGCCGCTGGCGGGCGAGCACCTGGAGTGCCTCCGCGGGATTACCGGCCTCGCTGCCCACGACGAGGTCGGGCTGGCAGTCGATCAGCTGGCCGAGGCCGGCCCGCATGAACGGGTGATCGTCGACCAGCAGGATGCGGCGGCGGGCGGAGGGGGCGGCTTTCTTCTTCACGGGGAGAACGGCAGGCCGCACCGGACGCTGACGCCGCCGCGGCGGGAATCCACGGCGAGGGTGGCGCCAATGACGTTGGCGCGGTGGCGCATCACACTGAGCCCGATGCCTTCGACGGGGGCGCCCTTTCCGCGGGGCAGGCCGGCGCCGTCATCCTCCACCGCGAGCACGAGGGCGCCGTTGCG
This sequence comes from Opitutaceae bacterium, assembly GCA_005786775.1. Lineage (GTDB taxonomy): Bacteria > Verrucomicrobiota > Verrucomicrobiia > Opitutales > Opitutaceae > ER46. The sequence goes on along the minus strand of SYDD01000001.1, from coordinate 5,163 downwards.
GCGGCCCAGTCGGATCACGATCTCCGTCGCCCGGGCGTGCTTCAGCGCGTTGTTTACCGCTTCTGGGGCGATCCGGTAGAGATGCTCGGCGAGGAAGGCATCCGCCACCGCCACCGGCTCCGGGCATTCGAGCCGGCAGCGGGGCCGGCCGGGGGCGGAGGTCCGTTCGGCCAGTTCCGCCAGACCAACCTGAAGCGAGTCCGGTCCGGGGCCAACCGGGACTAGCCCGCGGGCGAGGAAGCGCACCTGCGTGATCGCCTCGCGCAGCATCCGCGCCATCTGGTCCAGCCGGCGGGCGAGCCCCGGATGGGGCGCGGCCTCGGTCTTCGCGAGCGTGCACATCAGCTCCACGGCGGTGAGCTGCTGGCCCAGATTGTCGTGGAGGTCCGCGCCGATGTTGTGTCGCTCCCGCTCGCTGATCGCGACGAGCTCGCGCTCGAGGCGGAGGTGCTCCGCCTGCGCGTCCCGCAGCGCCCGCTCCTGCGCCACCGCGTGCAGGGCGCGCTGCGCAACCGCCGGCAGGCGATCCAGCAGCGAGGCGTCTTTTATCACGTAGTCGAGCGCCCCCTGACGCATCACCTCGACGGCGGCGCGCTCGTCGCCCTGACCGGTCACCACTACGAAGGGCACCGCCTGCCGCTCGCGCTGGAGCTGTTCCTGGTCGGCTTTGCGCGAAGTGATGTCGGTGCGGATGGCGATGTACTGCTCGGGGCGGCCGTCGGGCCTGCGGAAGGGAAAGATGGTCGTGTCGACCCAGTAGCAGCTGCCGTCCTTGGCGCGGTTGCGGATCTCGCCGCGCCAGACCTCGCCGCGGCGGATGGTCGCCCAGAGCGCGCGGAAGAAGGCGGGCGGGTGGTGCCCGGAGTTGATGATGCGGTGGTCCCGACCGAGCAGCTCCGCTCGGGAGTACTGGGAGATTGCGCAGAACTTGTCGTTGGCGAAGGTGATTCGCCCCTGCGCGTCGGTGATCGCGACGATCGAGTGCGCGTCGAGTGCGGCCTTCAGCTCGGCCAGCTCCTGCCGGCGCTCCGGTGACGCCGGCCCGGCGGGCGGCGGGGTAGGGGAGGGAGTCGCGGTGGGTGCCACGCAGGTACGCTGGCCGGCGGGGCGCGGGGCGGCAAGGGCGCGACAGGCACTAGGGAAATTCCTTAGCGAGATGCCGCCCAGGCCCCAATTACGCGGACGGCAAGAAATGATTAGTCTGGCTGCGCCATGGACGCCTCACCTCTTTCTGCCTGCTCTGCTACCTTTGCCTCCCCCGCCGCCAGCACCGCCCCCGGGCGGCTGTCGGCGCGTGGGGAGGACGTTGTTACCCGCCTCCAGCAGTCCGAATTGTTCCGCGACTACCAGGACGCATTTCAGACCGCCACCGGCCTGCCACTGACGCTCCGCCCAGCGGGCTCTTTCCAGCCGCCCTTGCACGGCTGCCGCCTCACCAATGCTTTCTGCGCCCTAATGATCGGCGCCAGCCGGACCTGTGCGACGTGCCTACAGTTGCAGCAGGAGGCAGAGTCGGGGGCATTAAACGGAGCCAAGACGGTGCAGTGTTTCTCGGGGATGAGCGAGTCAGTGGTGCCCATCCGCGTGGGCGAGCAGGTGATCGCGTACCTCCAGACTGGCCAAGTCCTGCTGCGGGCCCCTTCGGAACGAGCGTTCCAAGCGGCGCTCGAGCAACTCGCCCGCTGGGGCGCCGAGGTCAGCGTCAAGGCCTTCCGCGACGCTTACTTCGCGACGCGAGTCCTGCCGAAGACGCGTTACTTCGCGGCCCTGCGGCTGCTGGGCAGCTTCGCGCACCACCTCTCGCTGCTCACCAACGAGCTGGTGCTGCGCACCGCCGCGGCCGAGCCACCCGCGGCCGCGCGCGCGCGCGCTTTCATCGCCGCGCACCTCGGCGAGCCGCTCGCGCTCGGGCAGGTCGCGCGCGCGGCGAACATGAGCCCGTTCTATTTCTGCAAGGTTTTCAAACAGGCGACCGGTCTCACCTTCACCCACTACGTGGCGCGCGCCCGCATCGAGCGCACCAAGCAGCTGTTGCTCAATCCGCACACCCGCATCAGCGAGGCGGCGTACGAGTCCGGTTTCCAGTCGCTATCCCAGTTTAATCGAGTCTTCCGCCGAATCACCGGCGAGTCGCCCTCCAAATACCGGGCGCACGTGCATGGCCCCGGCGCGCGGCACCCGATGCCCTTCGCTGCCTAATTTGCCGCGCGATCCGCGCTCCTCCCGCCAATCCCCGCCGCGCCTCGTCCTTCCGCTTCCGCTATCCTCCACCGCTCCTCCCTCCGATGAGAAAGCCCCGTCCCTCCGCCCCCGCCCCCGAACCCACCGAGGCCCAGATCCAGCACGAGGCCTACCGGCTCTGGCTTGAGGAAGGTCATCCCTCCGGCCGCGACCTCGAACACTGGCTCGCGGCGCGCGAGCTGCTCCGCCACCGCCACGGGCGCGCCCCGGCCGCCGCCGAAGCCCACCGCGCCCCCACCATCCCCGCCGCCTGATCCCGATGGATGTCGTGCCCGTGCGCGATCGCGCCGGCGTTCGGCGAGAGGGCGTCCGTCGCGCCGCGGAGCTGCGGGGTTTTCGCGGGTGAGGGTGGGCGGGGGCCGCAGCCGGCGTGGATCCGGCGCATCCCGTGCGACAGCCCGAGCACGCTGGCGCCTGAGACTCCCGTGCGCCTTCAACCCGAGGCTGCTGCCTCGCTCAAGCCGGAAGCCGGCCCAACCTTCCGGGCGCGCTGAGCCGGCGGGCTCCCGTTTCAGGCCGCGCGGGCGGCCTTGGCCGGCTTCGGGCCGGGGGTGATGATCACCGGGCAGGCGGCGCGCAGGAGCACGCCGTGCGTCGTGCTGCCGACCAGCAGGTCGTAGAGCGCGGTGTGCCCGTGCGAGCCCATCACGATGTAGTCGGCGCCCAGCTGCGTGGCCTGGTCGAGGATCGTCCGGATCGGCGGACCGTTCAGTTGCACGGACTCGACCGGCACCTGCGCGGTGCGCGCGCGGCTCTCCAGTTCCGCCAGCCGCCGGGCCGCGTTGCGCTCCCCCGCCGCCATCACCTCGGAGAGGTTCTCCATCAGCGCGGCGTACTCGCTCGTGATGGCCGGGGGCTGGATCACCGTGAGCAGCACCACCCGGCCGCCCAGGGCGCGGGCGAGGGCGATGGCTTGCGTGAGCACCGCCTCCGAGGCGGCGGAGAAATCGACCGGGGCGAGAATCGTCTTCATTCCCCGAGTCTACCTTCTCCCCGCCCGGGCGCCGCGCGCCGCTTGCCGGCTCCTGCGCGCGCCTTGCGTCCACGCCGGGTTTTCCGCTGGCCTGCCTGCCGCGACGGCGGCACAAGGTTGGCGCCCCCGCCGAACCCGCACGGAGGCCAACCCCCATGTCGCTCCTCCGTACCCTCCGTCTCGCCTGCGGTCTCGTCCTGGCCCTGCTGCCCGCCGCCGCCGGCACCGTCACCGGCGCCGTCAGCAACGCCGCCACGCGCAACCTCCTCGAGGGCGCCCGCGTCGCCGCGCCCGCGGTCGGCCGCTCCACCCTTACCGACGCCACCGGCCGCTACGTGCTCGACGGCCTCCCGGCCGGCTCCGTCGAGCTGGTGGTCTCCTACCTCGGCCTCGATGACCAGCGGCGCGTCGTGAACCTCGCGGCCGACGGCCGCCGCACGGAGGATTTCGACCTCTCCGCCCCGGTCTACCGCCTGGGCGAGTTCCGGGTCACCGGCGAGCGGGAGGGCAACGCGCTGGCCCTCACCGCGCAGCGCAACGCCGACAACCTCAAGAATGTCGCGGCCCTCGACGCCTACGGGAACCTCCCGAACATGAGCGCGGGCGAGCTCGCGGTCCGCCTGCCCGGCGTGGCCTCCCAGTTCGACGAAGAGGGCAACGTGTCGGGCGTCTTCATCCGGGGCGCCGCCCCGACCCTGAACCGCGTCAACGTCGACGGGAACCTGATGTCCAACGTGGGCGGCTTCAACCGGCAGTTCCAGACCCACAGCCTGACGGGCGCGATGTTCGAGCAGCTGGAGGTGATCAAGGGCCACACCCCGGACCAGACGGCGGACTCGCTGGGCGGGACGGTCAACCTGAAGACCCGCTCGACGCTGGGGATGAAGGAGCGGCGCCGGCTCGCCTACAGCTTCGGCGCGCGCTGGGCCGCCCCGTTCTTCGACCACATCCAGCCCCGCCGCGACCACCCGATCCACCCGCTCACGAACGTCGCCTACCAGGAGGTCTTCAGCGTCGCTGGCGGCGAGCGCAACCTGGGCGTGGCGCTGAACCTCTTCTACAGCGAGAACGCGAACGGCCCCTCCTCGCGCCAGTTCGACTACCAGAACAGCGCCGCCGGGCCGGTGTACCTGTGGGATTTCCGCACCCAGAACCAGTACAACAACCGCACGCAGCAGAGCCTCAACGCGAAGGTGGAATACCGTCTCTCGGACCGCACCCGGCTCACGCTGAACACGATCTACAACGACGCGTTCGAGAAGACGGACCGCCTCTACACCACCCGCGCCTTCGCCAACCAGACGGTCGCCACCCTCGCCAACGGCCTGCCCACCGGCACCGGCGCGATCCTCCCGGGCTACACCGACACCCGCACCGAGGTCCGCGCCGTCGCCGGCTCCAACTTCGAGCTCAACACCTTCCTGCGACGGTTCATCAACCGCACGCGCCTCGTCAGCGGCGCCGCCGAGCACACGCTCGAGCGCCTGAACCTCGACTACGACGCCAGCTACAGCCGGACGCACAACAACCTCGCCCACGAGCCCGGCGGGAACCTCGTGATGCGCGCGGCCAACGTCGGCTGGATCGTCGACACCGTCGACCGCGGCAACCCCGTCCTCACCCAGACCGCTGGCCCCAGCCTCTTCGACATCGCGAGCTACCGCACCGCCGTGGCGCTCACCACCCGCAACGACGACCGGGACGTCGACGTCCTCAATGCGCGCCTCAACGCCGCCTACCGCCTGCCCGGGGCGGTGCCCGCCACGGTCAAGACGGGCGCCTTCTTTCGCCACCAGAAGATGGGCGAAGTCGGCCGCCGCCGGCAGTGGGCCTACCAAGCCTCCGCCCCGGCGATGACTCCCACCTTCTCCGACGTCTACGCGTTCCGCTCCGCCGACGGCCGCCGCCTCCCGTTCGTCGATCCCCACGCCGCTTACGAGAACGTCGGC
>SYDD01000251.1 GCA_005786775.1 Opitutaceae bacterium | reverse complement strand
GCCTCCAGCCAGGTCGCGGCGGGGCGCGGGAATTCCTCCGCCGCATTCACCAGTGCGGCCGCCGGCGCGGGCCAGTCCCGGCCCGGCAACAGCGGCACCACGGCCGCGAGGACGAGCAGGCAGACGGCCAGGCGCAGGCTCGGCCAAGGCGGAGGGCGGGCGGGGACGGGCATCAAAAAGGGGCAGGCCGCACGGCCTGCCCCGGGAGGAGGTAGAAGGCGCCGGTTAGAACTGCCCGGTGATGCCGAACTTGAGCGAGCGGGGGATGACCCAGTTCGAACGGACGCGGGACGGATCGAAGATGTACTCGCGGCGGCCCGACTCGGCGAGGTTGTTCACGCTGAGGAAGGCCGTGGTGTCGCGCTGGAAGCGGTAGGTCACGCCGGCGTTCATCACCCGCCACGGCTCGCGGAAGCGGTTCGTCTGCGGCGCGGTGGCGCTGACGTTGAGGACGGGCCACGCGCCGGTGTAGTTCACGTCGAACGAAGCGCCGAAGTTCCCCTGCGTGTAGAGCAGGCCCACGTTGTAGGCCTTCGGGATGAAGCCGCCGAGCTTGCCGTTGGCGATGGCGGTGGTGCCACCGAAATTCCCCTGCGTGCGCAGATACGTGTAGTTCGCGCGGGCGGTCAGGCCGCGGAACGCGCCCGGGAGGAAGGAGAGGCGCTGGCGGAAATCGACCTCGAGGCCCCGGTAGGTGGCGTCGCCGAGGTTGCGCGGCTGCACGATCTCGTAGCCCTCGTACAGGCCGTCGAAGCCGTTGTCGGAGCCCCCGCCGATGATCTCGCCGGAGCGGCCGGAGGAGCCGATGTAGTCCGAGATCTCCTTGCGGTAGCCACGGACCGAGAAAGTCCCGTCCTTGTGGTAGTACTCGAGCTTCAGGTCGATGTTGCGGCCGAGCTGCGGCCTCAGGTCCGGGTTGCCCATCGTGACCGTGCGCGCCGCGTCGTTGGCCGAGACGGCGGCCACGAGCGAGCCCAGCGGGGCACGGCCGTAGCTGGTGGACCAGCTGGCGCGGGCCTTCAGGTTGGCGGTGACGTCGTAGGCAAGGTGCAGGCTCGGGAAGGACTTCGCGTACTCGCCGTCGTAGGAGAGGCGCTGGTAGTCGAGGGCGGCGCGCTTGAAGTGGTCCGGCTCCGTCGCGATCGGGGTGGTGCGGGCGCGGAAGTAGGTGAACGTGTCCGTCGCCACCCACTCGCGGCGGACGCCGCCGAGGAGGGTGAGGCCGCCGAGGCGGACCGTACCCTGCGCGTACGCGGAGTCGACGCCCTCCTCGAGGATGCGGCGATTGGTGTACTGCGAGGTCGCGGTGAAGTTCACGTCCTCGTACCACAGGGCCGAGTTGCCGAGGGTGGTGCTGATGGCCGCGGGGTCGACGACCGGGAGGCGGCGGCCGCCGTTCTGGCGCTCGAACTCCGTGAGCGGCATCAGACCGTCGGTGGGCAGCAGCGAGCCCACCACGCCGTACCAGCGGCGGGGGTAGACCTGGCGGTTGTTGACGCGCCGGTTCACCGACTCGAGGCCGGCCTTGAACGTCACCGGCAGCGCGGTGGCGAGGGTGTAGGCGGCATTCACGTTCGCGGTGACCTCGTTGGTGTCGGTGACCGTGTCGCGCTTGTTGAAGACCACCGAGGTCTGCGGCACGGGCTGGGCGGCCGAGGCGTTCGCGGTCACGAACGGCGTGTAGCTCGCGGCGCTGTAGACGCTGGCGCCGCCGGTGGGGATGAAGGTCTGGCCGGCGGGGTCGCTGTAATCGAGGATGAAGCCGATCGCGTCGCGGGTGCGCATCGAGACCGTGCCGTTCTCGCGCTTGCGCCCGGCGCCCGAGTTCCAGTGCGTGTTGCTCCAGCGGTAGGCGTGGTCCATCCGCAACCGGCCCCAGTTGTGCTCGAAGACCAGGGTCCCCGTCGGGTTCTTGCTGGTGAAGGAGTAACGCTGCGGGTTGATGCGCATCTGGGCCGCGCCGACCGCGACGCCGCCCGGCTGCAGCGTGGTGTTGTTCACCGGGAGGATCTCGATCCGCTTCGCGGTGTAACCCTCGCGGATGCCGCCCGTGGGGTTGGCGGCCGAGTTGACGGTGAGGTTGCTGGCGATCCACGGGTTCACCGCGGTGTAGGAGAAGAACGGCTCGGAGCCCGCGTTGTAGAGGAAGCGCAGCGACACGCGCGTGGCCTCGGAAAGCTTGTAGTCGGCGCGCGCGCTGACCGCGGACAGGAAACGGTCGTTCAGGCCGCTCATCCGCGTGTAGTCACGCAGCTGCGCCACCGGGTTGGCCGTGGACTCGTAAAGGAGGATGTCCCAGTCGTGCGGGTTGAGCACCTCCTGGTAGGACGCGGTGACCGCGATGCCTAGGTTGCGGACGCCCTGGCCGACATTGAACACCTCGGTGTAGGCGGCGCTGAAGTCAGGGCGCAGCGGACGCTCGGAGACGGCGAAGTTGCGCTTGGACCACGACGGGAAGTAGCGGCCGCTGGCGGTGTAGGAGAAGCGGCGGCGCTCGGCCATCGCGAGGGGCGAGCGGGTCTTCAGGTTGAGCTGGCCGCCGAGCGAGTCGGCGCGCTTGTCGGGGGTCTGGCCGGCGATGACCTCCACCTGCTCGTACATCGAGCCGGAGAACGAGTGGAGGGTGGCCGTGCGGCCGTCGCCGCCGACGCCGGTGGACGAGAGTCCGTCGATGTTCAGCCGCGTGTAGCTCGCGGGCAGGCCGCCGATGCTGACGTTGTTGATGAGGTTGTCCTCGTCCGTGGTGAACGTGATACCGGGCAGGCGGGAGACGAGCTCGCCGACGTTCTGCGTCGGAAGGACGCCCCACTCGTCCAGCGCGGTCACGCTCTTCACGTTGAGGGCGTTCCGCTGCTCCGTGATCGCCAGGGCCTGGCCCTCGCGCACGGTGGCGACGGTGAAGCGGTCCATCACGATCGCCTGCGCGGGCTTCATCTCGACCTCGACGCGCGCGGTCTCGCCCGCGCGGACGGTGACGGTCACCCGCCGCGGCTCGAAGGCCGAGTAGGACACCACGATTTCGACCGCCCCGGGGCTGACGCCCTGCAGCAGGAAGAGGCCGGCGTTGTCGGTGAACTCCGTGCGGCCCTGTGCCGGCACCGAGACGGTCGCGCCCTGCAGGCCGTTGCGGGTGGCGGTGCTGACCACGGAACCGGAGATCCCCCCGGTGGCCTGGGCGAAGGCGGCACCAGCGGCCGCGAGGGTGAACAGGACGAGGCGGAGGACCGCCGGCAGGAACGTCCGCGAGGGCGGAGTGAGCGAGGTGCGTTTCATTGGGTCAGGTGCAGGAAACCGGCGGCGAGCCGGGCCGGACCTGACCCGCGGCACCGCCGGAATCCCCGATCCTTTGCGGACGGGATCCCCGGAGTCGACGCGATTCTGGCGGGTGGATCCGCTCAGCGGATCCGTGAGAAATCCGCCGGCTTGAGGTAAACCGAGGTCACCTTGGCGGTCAGCCTGCCCTCCTTTTCGGAAGCGGTGCGGGCCTTGACCCACTCGGGATCGTCGCGGAAGCCCTTCCACGCGGCGGCGGCCGCCTCGCGGCTCGGATAGGCCAGGAAGTAGATCAGGGTGGTGCCGGCGCCCGCCTTCTCGTCAACCGGATGG
>SYDD01000250.1 GCA_005786775.1 Opitutaceae bacterium | reverse complement strand
TCGCGCGTGATCCGGGTAGGCCCCCGCGTGTCCGATTCGGTTGGGCGGAAGAGGTAGCGCCAGTTGCCCGGCGGGAGCGTCACCTCGCGTCGGAGGGAGTCCGCGTGGATCGGGGCCACGAGGAAGTCGTCGCCGAGGAGGTAATGGAAGTTGCCGGCTGCGGCGGGGCGCATCAGCGGCGGGCCGCCGCGGTGGCAGTTGACCACGTGGGAATACAGGTACGGGACCAGCTCCGTATGGAGCCAGGAGAACTTGCGCACGATCTCGAGTTCCGCGCGCGAGCGGAGCCAGAGGCGGCGTTCCCCGTGGCCGCCGTTGAGGAAGAGGCCGCAGAAGGCCGAGAACTGGGCCCAGCGGATGTAGATCACTGGCGCGATGGCATCGGGCCGTCCGGGAGCGGCCGCGGGCGGCGCGTCGGGCGCGCGTCCCCAGCCGGCCAGCAACGCCGCGGTGGCCGGGCCGGTGTCGTCCGGGTTACTCCGGCCGTGGTAGCCGGCGACGTCGCTCCCGATCACGCAGTAACCCAGCCGGGCGGCGCGGAGGATATCCGCGATGGCCGCCTCGAGCCCGCGGTCGGCGGCCCGCCAGGTGTGGCGGTTATCGCCGACCCAGGTGACTGGCGCCGCGTCCAACGGGGCGAAGCCCTCGGGATGCGCCCACGGGCGGTCAATCGATCGGATCAGGGTCGTGAATTCCGGGTTACGGCTCAGCCCGTGACGCAGTTCCTCGCGCGCGTAGAGGTCCATGTACTCGCGGGTGGTGAGCCAGCCGGCGTGCGCCCGCCCATAGGGCAACCGCAGCGGGCCGAACGTGCCCGAGAAGAAGGTATCGGTGCCGTCGAGCTTCCAGCCGTCGATACCCCATTGGAACACCTGTTCCTGCAGCCCACGCCACCAGCGCATCGCGTCCGGGTTCGTGTAGTCGATGAAACCACCCACCCCCTTCCACCAGCGGAAGGGCTCCGGCCCGCCCGCGAGGTAACCGGCCCGAGAAGCCTCGTTATAGAATTCGGGGTCCTTGCCCGCTGGCGTGTCCTTGCTGGAACGGTCCACCATCGAGGTCATCCAGAGGACGACCCGGTAGCCGCGGTCCTGCAGGCCCTGGAAGAAGGCCGCCGGGTCGGGGTAACGCGCGGCATCGACCTGGAAATCGTTGTAGCGCCGGCTCCACGGGCTGTCGATCAGCACGGTCCGGACCGGCAGGTCGTGGCGGGCGTAACCTTCGACCAGCTCCGTGACGGCGGCGGCGGTGTTGACGTCGTCTTCCCACAGCCAGCATTCGAGCGCCCAAGGCGGGGTGAGCGGCACCCGCCCGTGACGGGAGGCGTTGAACGGTATGCCCCAGAACGGGTAAACCACGCCAAGGGTAGCGAGCAGCGCGAGGGCGGCGGCCGCGGCGGCGGCGAGGCGGAGCGCGCGCCTCATCGGGGTGCCGCGCCGGACCTTCGAGCGTGGTTCCGGGCGGGAATGGTGGGGCAGGTGGCGTTCACCGAAGCCAAGTTTGGCGGCACCGTGCTTCCCCCGCGAGCGCGTGTCGATGCCGGAGCGAAGGAGTTTTTCGCCTTTGACAGAGGTCTAGATGCTGCCCGTTTTTCGGCGACGCGATTGGTAATCTCCTTGGGCGCACCGCGCCGCCTCAGGGAGTCTTGCCGAAGGGTCTTCCTGCCGCCGTTCCCGCACCATGCCCCCCCTTTCTCCGATGCACATGCTCCTACGTTTTTTCTGCCTGGCCCTTGCGCTTCCTGCGGCCGCTGCCGTGCCGGCGGCGCCTGAGTTCTTCGACGTGTTTCCTGCCCAGTCCAGCGGCGTGGTCCGCCACCGCATCCCTGGCGTCGTGGTCACCCCCAAGGGCACCGTCCTCGCCTACTGCGAGGCCCGGCGGAACAACAGTTCCGATTGGGGCGAGATCGAGGTCCATCTCCGGCGTTCCACCGACGGGGGGCGCACCTGGGACGCCCCGCGCCAGATCGCCCACCGCGGTCCCCGCATGGAGGGTAACCCACGGAAGAAGCAGGACGGCGCGCGCGAGCAGACGGTCAACAATCCCGTGGCCATCGTCGACCGCGTCACCGGCGCCATCGAGTTCGTCTACTGCGTGAATTACGCGCGCGCCTTCGCGATGCGGAGCACGGATGACGGGCTCACGTGGAGCGCTCCAGTCGAGATCACGGCGACCTTCGAGCCCTTCCGGAAGCGCTACGACTGGAAGGTGATCGCTACCGGCCCGGGCCACGGGCTGCAGTTGCGGAGCGGCCGGCTGGTCGTGCCCATCTGGCTGGCTTACGGCGACATCGGCGACCATAAGCCCTCCGCTTCGGGCACGATCTTCAGCGACGACCACGGCAAGACGTGGCGCGCTGGGGAAATTGCGTTCCCCGACGAAGGCGAGTTCGGCGATCCGAATGAAACGATGATCACGACTCGGACCGACGGCCAAGTCCTGCTCGTGGCGCGCAATGTCTCCAACCCGAACCGCAAACTCGTCAGCGTCAGCCCCGACGGCGTCACCGGTTGGAGCACGCCGCGGTTCCATGACCAGCTGCTCGAGCCGGTCTGCATGGCGAGCATTGTGGCGCATCCGGCGCAGCCGGGCCTGCAGCTCTACTCCGCGCCGCACACGGTCGCCCGCGATGCCGCCGGGCGCGAGGTCCCCGCCGGCCGGGGCAAACGGGAAAACCTCTCCATCAAGCTCAGCCGCGACGATGGCGCGACCTGGCCAGTCAACCGCACCCTCGACGCCGGTCCCTCCGCCTACTCAGACCTCGCCGTGCTGCCGGACGGCCGGATTCTTTGCCTCTACGAGGCGGGCAATGACATCCGTGTGGCCCGCTTTGGGCTCGACTGGGTGATGAGCGGGAAGTGAACCGTGCGTCGCCTCGCGGGTCAGGTGCGAGGTTGTTTTACCCTCCGCTCGCCGGCCGGAGCGGCACGTGGACCTCGTACCGCTTAAGAAACCCGGGCGTGAACGGGCCGCTCCAAAACACGGCGTAAGGCTCGCCGTCCACCACGACCCCCGGCTGCGTCGCCACCCAGGCCAGCAGTTCGTCGCGGGTGCGCTCATAATTCCTCCGCGAGTAGGAGCCGCGCGCACCGCGACTGGCCACGCGCCTGGAGGACTTCCGCTCTACGACGACCGCGCCCTCGTCGCCCGCGACCTTGGCGTGCTGGCTCTCGGCGACCCAGAAGTACATCGCCGCGTCGCGGACACGCGCCTCCACCGGCACCGTCATCGCGATGTCGTGGCGTGAGATGTAGCGGAAGAGGGGCCGGAACAGATCGTTGGCCCGGTCGAAGTATTCCCCCTGCCCCGCCGCGCGGAGCAAAATGCCCGGGGGGAGGACTTTGACCTCGTTTGCGCCGCTGGGCGTAGGGGGGAAGGCTTCCTCAGCGGCCATCGCGGCAAGAGGCAACCAGGCGGGGAGGAGGGCGAGCAGGAAGCGCGGGATCACCTATAAAGTACGACGCGCGCGCGGTTGTGGATGCCCGCCTTCGTTCAGCCTACGGCGGGCAGGCTCCTCCTTTATTCCTCCCTCGCCCCGCCTTCCCCTCAGCGGGTGAGCATAAATGCGGCACTCATCACCAAGGTCGGGGGCAGGGCCGCAAGGAACAGGCCGCCCGGGGATACCCCGCCCGGGAAGAAACGGGACAGGATCGTTTGGCCCGCCGGGTTGGGCGCGTTCGCGATCACGGTCAGGCCGCCGCCCGTCACCGCGCCTGCCACGACCGCGTACTTCAGCTCGTCGGTGAAGCCCGGCACCAGCGAGGCGAGGTAGGTGATGGCCGCGTTGTCGTTGAAGGCGGTCAGGATCGTCGCCCCCGTGAACAGCGGCACCTCACCGAGACGGCCTAGCACCGGCTCGATCCACCACGACTGCAGGCCGCCGTGGATGACCAACCCCGCGAGGAAGAAGCCCACCAGCACCGGCGGCTTCAGGTCGATCGGGGTCTGGTGGTGCGCCGTCGCCTGGGTGAAGGCGAGGAAGAACAACAGCGCCCCGATGCACAGGACCGGCTGGTGCGCTTGCCACACCACGAAGCCGAGGAAGGTCAGATGCACGAGGGTGATCCAAGCCGGCACCGGCGGCCGCGGCGCCTCAGGTTTGGCTTCGGTCACCGGCCGGAGCGCGGCCAATTCCTTCCGGAAAACAAAGTAGTAGATGAGGGTCGCGACGACGACGCCCAGGGCCGCCCGGTCACCGAACGTCTTGAACATGAACCAAAGGTCCCAGTTCCACGGACCCGCCACCATGATTACCGGCGGTGCCGCGAAGTGCGTGAGGGTGCCCCCGACAGATACATTCACGAACAGCAGGCCCAGGGTGGCGTAAGCCAGCCGCGGGCTCGGCTGGAGCGCGTAGAACTGCCGCGCAAGGAGCAGCGCCGCGATGGTCATCGCCGCCGGCTCGGTGATAAAACTGCCGAGCAGGGGCGCTAGGATGAGGATCGAGAGCCACCACGCGCCGGGCGTCCCGCCGCCCAGCCCGGCCACCGCTCGAAGGGCACGCTCCGAAAGGTCCAGCACTGGCCGCGTCGCCGCCAGAGCCATGATCACGACCACGAACAGCGGCTCGACATAACTGACCTTCCCGCCGACGTAAGCCACGACTTCGGGCCAGCCTTTGAACGCGGTGATCGCGCCCGCGAGGGCCAAGACCCAGAAGCCAAAAACGATCTCCACTTCTCCGAGAAAGTGCAGGATCTGGCCGCCGAAGCTCACCTCATCCGGTTGGCCGTCGCCATCCACATCGGTCGCCGGCTCCCGGCGCCCCCGCCGCGCCGCGTGGCGCTCCTGCACGACGTGCGCCCAGTGGCGAATCTTGGCCGCGAGGAAAGTATGCAGGATTGCGGTGGTGAAGATAGCCAGCGCGACCAGATTGAAGGGATCAAAGGCTGCCCGTGCGCGCAGGACCTCCCACAGGCTCGCTCCCGCCGGGTTGGGATAGGCGGTGAGGGGGGTGGGCAGCACGCCGCCCGCGGCTGCGCCCGAACCTCCCGCCGCGCAGAGGGGAGCCCCGATGAGCACGAGCGTCAAAAGCAGGGGCAGGGCGTTGGGGCGCGTCATCTCGGGAGCCAAGCCGCTTCGCCTCCCGCGTCAACGACACCCGGCATCCGGCTAGCCTTTATCGCGCCGGCTGCTTTCATAACGCGATGTTTCCGCCGTCCGGCCCCCGCTGATGAGTCGCCGCCCACCCGATCGTTCCGCGCCGGCCCGCCGCGATGCCCCTGCGGGCCGTCCGCCCGCACCCGGCGTCCCGCTTAAGCCCGCGCCGGTCGCGGCCGCGGTTGCTGCCGCCGGGGTACCGCAGGGTGCCCGCGAAGGCGGCTGGTTGCCGGACGCGGTGCTGGTGGGCGACCGGTTCGAGGCGGGGATGGCCTTCTTCGCGGATGCGACCGGCCGGCTCACGCGGTTTTCCCGCGAGCCTGCGGACCTCGCGCAGGCGCGGCGCTTGCCCGGCGTGGCCGCCCTGCCCGGTCTGATCGACGCGCACGCGTGCTCCTGGCAACGGTTTTTACGCGGGCGCGTGCTGCCCGGCACGGATCCGGCCGGCGGAGCGGCCGGCCTGCGCCTGCTGGCCCGCCTCACGCCGGAGGACGCCTATGACGCGGCGAGCCTAGCCTTTCTGGAATTGCTCCGCGGCGGCGTCACGTGTGTCGCCGACTGCTGCCTGCTGCGGGATGGTGCGCCGGGCGTGCCGCCCGAGGAGGCGCTGGCCACGGCGCTGGCGGTCGCGCGGGCCGCGCACGAGGTCGGCCTCCGACTCGCGCTGGTGCGCTTGGCCTGTCTGCGGCCGGGGCCGGGCGAGGAATTGTCCCCGCGGCTGCTTGCGGGCGGGGTCGAGGCGTTCACGCGCGAGTGCGAGGTGCTCCGCGCGCGGCTGGCGCGGGAATATCCCGCCGATGAGGCCTGGCTGGTCGTGGGGCCGCAGTCCCTCGCGGCGGTGCCCGCTGAGGGGTGCCGAGTGATTGGGGAGTATGCCCGGGCGCAGCGCCTGCGCCTGCAGGTTTGCACCGCCGCAACCCCCGCCGTCGCGGCCGCGCTCCGCGCCGAGCACGGCCGGCCGGAGGTCGCCGCGCTCGCGGAGCTCGGGCTGGTGGACAAACGCTTCACCGCGGTGGGAGGCGGGCAGTTGGAGGAGGCGGAACTGCGTTTGATCGGCGCCGCGCGCGGCGCGGTGTGCGCGTTGCCGGGCACGGCGGCCGCCCACGGTTGGGCGTTGCCCAATCCCGCCGCGGTGCGTGCCGCCGGGGCCGGCCTCGCGCTGGGTAGCGGGACCGGGGCGCGCCTCGACTTGTTGGAAGAGGCTCGCTGGGCCGAGCGGCGCTTCCGGCTGGATGCGTCGCCCGCTCCCACGCCGGCAACCCTCGCGCTACAGGCCGCCACCGCGATGGGGGCGCGCAGCCTTGGGGCTACCGGGGGCGGGCTCGAGGTCGGTCGACCGGCCGATTTCTTCACCGTCAGCCTGAGCGAGCCTTCCCTCGCGGGCGCTGATCCGGCCTCCCTCGCCACCGCGCTGGTCCAAGGTGGTCAACTTCGTGCCATCCGCGACGTGTGGGTGGGCGCCCGTCAGCGCCTCGCCGGCGGCCGTCACCTGCGCCAGGGCGCGATCCTCGGGCGGTTCATCGAGACCCAGGTGCGGTTGCAGGCGGGTTAAGGGGCGTTGACCCCGGCCCTGCCCCGTTTTGTCCTGCCGAGATGACCCTTACCTTGGTTGTCCTCGCCGCCGGGATGGGCTCCCGCTACGGGGGCCTCAAGCAATTGGATCCGGTCGGGCCCTCCGGGGAGACGATGCTGGATTACGCCGTCCACGATGCGCTGCGGGCTGGGTTCGGCAGGGTGGTGTTCGTGATCCGGCGCGATTTCGAGGCCGAGTTCCGCGCGCGGGTCGGCGCCCGCTACGCCGGCCGCGTCTCCGTGGACTATGTG
>SYDD01000249.1 GCA_005786775.1 Opitutaceae bacterium | reverse complement strand
TTGGGAAAAGCCGCGGTGGCCGCAGCGCGACGAGTCGTCGCGCTGGATGTGGGGATTCCTCCCAAATGATTTTCCCCGTGGTGCGCGTGCCGGCCTCCGGCCTCCCGCACCATGACCCCCGCACCTGAACCCGTCCTCCGCTACCGGGGTGGCGACCGCCACCACCTGTTCCTGAACCACGGCACGTGGTTCGTCCGCTACAGCCTGCGCCCGTCGCCCTTGTTCAAGGCCGACCGCCGCGTCGCCGTCTCGCTCGGCACCAAGGACCTCGCCACCGCCCGCGCGCGGCGCGACGCCTTCCTCGCCCACCTGCACCTCCAGCAGGCCCTCGGCTCCGCTCAACCCCACCTCGCCGCCGCCTGAAGGCGGCGACGCCCCTCCCCGATGCCCACGTCATCGAAAGCTCGTCGGTCCCCGTCCGCTGGCCCCGACCCGTCCCAGGAGTCCCCGCCTGCCACCAATCTCCTCCAGCAGCTCTGGAACGAGTGGCTCCGGGAAGGCTTTATGGACGTCGAGGGGCCCGGCCCGCAGGCGGCCGGTCCAGCCCCCTGCACGGTCACCTTCCACCGCCAACCCACCCCGCGCCCACCCTCCGGCCGGAAAAAAGCCCGGGGGAAGCGTTGAACTCCTCCACCCGCGAATCGCCCGAAACGAACCCGCCACCGATCCTCCAATGAATCCTTCCCCCTCCCTCATGCCTGACCAGGCCGAACGCCTGCGCGAACTGTACCGCAAATGCACCACCGGGCTCCTGCTGCTGCCCCCAGACCTCGTCCTCAACGACGGCTCGAAAAACACGCCGCCGCCCACTCCCGCCCCACGGCCACGCCGGACCCGCCACGCCCCGCCCTCCGCGACGACCGCCGCAACGCCCGGAGGTGCCCGATGAGCACCCCCACCCCGCCGCCCCCGGCACCCGACTCGCGCCCGCCCGAGGACCCCGCCGTCGCCGCCCTCACGGGCCCCTACTGGGACGGCCTGCGCCGGTTGAAACGTGTCCGCATCACTTGCCCACCCGCCAGCGGCATCGTCGTGAGCCGCCAGCCCGGCATCGATCCGCACCCCCCGCCGCCCGCCTCCCAGTGAAGCCCACTCGCGAATCACTCCGCGCCGCCTTGCTCCACGAATTGCGGCGCCTCCAAGCCAAGGCCCGGCTCGCCGCGTCCGCTGCCAGCGCCCTGAATGGCCTCGCTTTGGATCCGCACACGGAACGCCCGGACCTCCTCCCGGAAAGCAGCGTCGTCCGGGAACTCGCCGTCCTACTGGAGCACGCCGTCCAGAACTTGGCCCGCCAGGTCGCGACTGAACCCAGCCCTCGCGGAAGGAAGCCGCGTTCCCCGCAATGAGCGCACCACGCACCGTCGTCGTGCGGGCTCTGCAACCTGATCCCAGACCCCCACGCGATCCCGCCCTCTATGCCTCCAGTGCTGCTCCAATCCTGCTCCATACGTCGCCCGGTCAATCGGCGTGCGACTGGACAAAATGCAGCCCCCGCTCACCGCGGAAGGTCGTCTTGGTTTCGCCGCGTCCACAGTCCACCGCCGCCACCCGCCGCTGGCGACCGCAGGAAAGAATAGGCATTCCGATGGGCCCCAAGCGGTCCGGCCGGTGCAGGATGGGATTGCGGCTTTCGTCCGGGGGCATCCGGTCGGCGGGCAGCGTTCTGACCGCGAGGGCGCCGCTGGCCTCAGAGCCGGAGTGGCGATGATCCCCCGCCGATCGTCACCGAACTCACGCCCTCTGATGCGCCGTACGCTGGCCTGACCCTTAACGAGGTTTGGCCCTCACCTTCCGGCAAACCCTTCTGCCGCAAACTGGACCTGTGCCCCCCACCCGCCGCCTTAAAATCAGGATGACACGGGGCGCGGGCCGCCTACTCTGACCCCAACCTAGGTCCGGCCGCCGCTCCCCTGGCGCCGCGTTCGCCCTCCCCAACCGCCTTCCCCACGATGACTGCTTCACTCCGCCTGCTCCTTGCCCACGGCTTCGCCCTGCTCCTGACCGGCCTCGCGGGATCCGCGCCCGCCTACGCCGCCGCGCCCACCGGCACCTTGTCCGGACTGGTCAGCAACAGCGCCACCGGCAACCTGCTGGAGGGCGCCCGGGTGGAGGCCCCTGCCCTGGGTCTCGCCGCGCTGACCGACCAGACCGGCCGCTACGTGCTCAACGGCCTGCCGGCCGGCACGCACGAGATCACCGTCACCTACATCGGGCTCGACCGTGCCCGCACGACCGTCGAGGTGCCGGCCGGGGCCCGCGCGGCGCGCGACTTCGACCTGACCACCGGCATCTACCGGCTCGATGCCTTCAAGGTGGCGGGCGAGCGCGAGGGCGGTGCGGCGGCGATCACCGCCCAGCGCAACGCGGACAACGTCAAGAACGTGGTCGCGATGGACGCCTTCGGCACCCTCCCCAATATGAGCGCCAGTGAGGTCGCGCTGCACCTGCCCGGCGTCGCCGGGGTGCTGAACGAGGCGGGCCTCGTCGCCGGGTTCTCCATCCGCGGCGTCCAGCCCGGACTCAACACGGTGACGATGGACGGCGCGCTGCTCACGAGCCGGGACGACGGGATGTCGCGCTCGACCCAGCTGCACGTCTACAGCGCGGCGATGTTCGACCAGATGGAGCTGATCAAGGGACATACCCCCGACAAGGGCGCGGACTCCCTGGGCGGCACCCTGAACCTCAAGACGCGCTCCCCGCTCGGGATGAAGGAGAAGCGCCGGATCACCTACAATGTCTCGGGCCGCCTCGCCCCGTCCTTCACCCAGCAGATCCCGCTGCGCGAGGCGCACCGCTTTCATCCCCTGTTCAACCTGAGCTACCAAGAGGTCTTCGGGGTGTTCGGGGGCGACCGCAACCTGGGCTTGGCGGTGAACCTGTTCTACAGTGAGCACGCGACCGGCTGGTTCATCACCACCCGCGATTTCCAGAACACCACCGCCACCCCGGCCTACGTCTGGGACTACCGCACCACCGACACCTACAACCCGCATTATCAGGCGAGCATCAACGTGAAGGCGGACTACCGCCTCTCGCCCACGACCAAGCTGAGCCTCAACACGATCGCCAACGACAACAACGAGAAGTTCCGCCGCCGCTACGAGACGCGCGCCTTCACCACGCAGTCCGTGGGCACCAGCGGCACGGCCGGCATCTTGCCCGGCTACACCAACCGCATCACCCAGGTCCGCGCCGCCCCGGGCTCGACCATCAGCCACACGATGACCGGGCCCAACAACGTCTTCGTCCGGATGCGCAACCTGGACTTCGGGGTGGAACACGAGTTCGACCGGCTCCAGATCGACTACAAGGCCGCCTACAATCACTCGAACGTAAACCGCGGCAACGGCAAGGGAGGGGTCCTGATCACCCAGCTGACCGGCGTCGGCTGGATTCTCGACCGCACCCAGTCCGACCTGTATCCGCGCTTCATCCAGACCGAGGGGCCGGATATGACCAACCCGGCCAACTACCGTCCGGCGCCGAACGGGCTGACCAACGCCAACGCGGACAACGACCGCGTCGCGGCCGAGGCCCGGGCCAATGTTCGCTACCAGTTGCCGGTGCCCGTCACGGCCTTCCTCAAGGGGGGCGTCTTCTATCGGGACAATTCGGCGCGGGACCTCGTGCGCGACCGCCGGTGGAGCTACCTTGGGACCACCGCCCTGCCCGCCTCGACCAAGCTGGTGATGTGGGATCAGGTGAAGACGGGGCGCCGCATCCCGCAATGGGAGGCCTCCGATTTCATCAGCACCCGTTCGCCCGCGCAGCCGGAACTGTGGCGCGAGGACCTGTACTTCTTCGAGAGCAACAAGTACCTCGGCAACCGGCGGGTCACCGAGCAGGTCACCGCCGGCTACGTGATGACCGAGGGCCGGATCGGCTCCACCGGCTTCCTGGCCGGAGTCCGGACGGAACGGACCGACACCGAGAGCATCGGGTGGGTGCGGGCGCGCGTGGGCAGCACGGCGGCGCAGCAGGCCGCGGACCCCGTCGGCGCGGCGCAGCGCGATTACGCGGGCACGCGGCGGGTCTCGACGGGCAGCTACACCAAGTCCTTCCCGAGCGTTCACCTGAACCACGACCTGACCCGCCAGTTGAAGGCGCGCGCCAGCTGGTCGACCAGCTTCGGCCGGCCGGCCCTGAGCGAACTGCGCCCGAGCGAAACCGCCAACGAGGCGGCGCAGACCGTCACGGTGAACAACGCGAGCCTCCTGCCGCAGCTGGCGACCAACTGGGACGCCGCGCTGGAGTATTACTTCGAGCCGGTGGGCGTCCTTTCGGCCGGCTGGTTCCACAAGTCGATCCGCGACTACATCGTGCGCGGGATCACGCTGGGGACAGTCGGGACCGGGGCCGGCAACGGCTTTAATGGCGAGTACCAGGGGTTCACCCTCCTCACGAGCGCCAACGCGGGCACGGCGGTGATCCAGGGCTGGGAGTTCACTTACCAGCAGCAGTTCACGTTCCTGCCGGGCGTCTTCAAGGGCCTCGGGGTGTCCGCCAACTACACCCTCATCCAGACGGCGGGGAACTTTGGCGGAGCCATCGCGCGGCAGACGGATGAGGTCCCGGGCTTCATCCCACGGGTGGGCAACCTGGGACTGACGTGGCGGCACCGCGCCGTCAGCGCGCGCCTGGCGGTGAATTATGTCGGCCGCCACATCACCAACTTCACCGCCACGGGCTCCGGGCGGAACCTGTACCGCTTCTCCCGGACGATCACGAACGTGGGAGTCGGCTACCACTTCCGGCCCTGGCTGAATCTCACCCTGGACGTCGGCAACGTCTTCAACGAGCCCGAGGCGTTCTACCGCGGCATCCCCGACCAGATGCAGGCCACCAACATCCCCGGAACGACCATCACGATGGGCATCAACGGGCGGTTCTGAGCGCGGGCAAGGAAAGCACCACGT
Organism: Opitutaceae bacterium; assembly: GCA_005786775.1. Lineage (GTDB taxonomy): Bacteria > Verrucomicrobiota > Verrucomicrobiia > Opitutales > Opitutaceae > ER46. Next base: position 313 of record SYDD01000249.1, on the reverse strand, counting down.
CTTCCTCCCCCTTCTCCGTGGGTTCTGGCGATAACCCCGGCGATGAACTCCGAGCACCGGCCCAGCGGCGCGGCGACCCCGGACCTCAAGATCGCCAGAAGCTAACCCAGCCCCAGGTTGGGCTGACTACTGGGATCCTCTTCGTCGCGGCGGCTCTCTACCTGCATTCGAGGGGGGCGCGGTCGAGCACTTAGGCCCGACCCCATGCGTCCTGGCAGGGCTGGCGGTGGCGGCGGCCGGCATCTTCGCCCTGACGGCGGGTCCCACAGGAGTAACCGCGGGTTACGCGCTGATTGGCGTCTCGCACGCGGTG